>NZ_JAGQBM010000023.1:0-43911 GCF_024345635.1 Cyanobium sp. Lug-B | reverse complement strand
GAGGCGCCGGCCTCACCCGGCAGGTTGCGGCCCGGCTCGTAGGCGGCCAGGGGACCGCCGTTGACGCCGCCGTCGGCGAAGGCCTGCAGCTGCGCCATGGCGGCCGCCTCCCCGGGACGGCAGGGGCAGAGATCGGCGCCGCTGAAGGGGAAACCGAGTTCCTCGGCACTGGGCACAGCGTCCAGCATGGGCAGGGCCTGCCACAGGGGCGCCCGCTCCGCCGGCAGGGCGCTGGGCTCGAGATCCAGCAGACCGCCCGGCGCCGCCACCGGCTCCAGGCCGCCGGCGGATCCGGCGCCGAGGGCGGCCCGGCCCTCCACCTGGCCACGCCAGTTGCGCAGGAAGGGGCCGTAGACCCGATAGGGCTCCCCGGCGCCGGTGCGGATCGCCTCCGGGGCCACCAGCAGCTGGTCCCAGTCCACCAGCACCCGGGTGTCCTGGGCGCGCAGCGCCGCCGCCACCTGCCGGTCGCGCTCGCGGCCGTAGGGCTCCACCTCCCGGTTCCAGGCCACCACCGCGGCCCCCGTCGCCCGGGCCGCCTGGGCCACCAGGACCGCCGGATCGCCCTGCAGGATCAGCAGCCGGCTGCCCGCCGCCCGCCAGCGGGCCGCCAGCTCCCGCAGGCTCTCGCTCAGAAACCAGGCCCGGGCCGGAGCCATCAGCGGGCCTGAGACGATCGCCGGATCAAGCACGTAGAGGCCGGTGACCGCCGGGGTGGCGGCGGCCGCCGCCGCCAGGCCCAGGTTGTCGGCCAGGCGCAGGTCGCGGCGATGCCAGAACAGCCAGCGCTCCGGGGCCATCAGGATCCCAGCAGCTGGCGGGCGCGGTACCAGGCGGTCACGGTCTTGCCGTCCAGGGCCTCGTCGCCGCTGGCCAGGAGCGCATCCAGCTGGGCCGGCTCCAGCAGCAGCACCTCCATGTCCTCGTCGTCGTCACCGGGGGGGCGGTCCTGCAGCAGGGTGAGATCGCGGGCCAGGAACAGGTGGATCACCTCGTCGGAGTAGCCGGGGCAGGGGTGCATGGCGCCGAGGGGGTCCCAGCGGCTGGCGCTGTAGCCGGTCTCCTCCTCCAGCTCCCGCCGCATCGAGCCCAGGGGCTCCTCCCCCTCCTCCAGGGTTCCGGCCGGGAACTCCAGCAGCCGGCCGGCCACGGCGAAGCGGTACTGGCGCAGGATCACCACCCGGCCGTCCTCGAGCACGGGCACCGCCAGGGACGCCCCCGGATGGCGGATCACGCCGTAGGTGCCCTCAATGCCGATCGGCAGCACCACCCGGTTGAGCTCGAAGCGCACCTTGCGGGCCTGGAGGGCGGCGGTGGTTTCCAGATGGGTGCAGGGCTCGGGGGGCGGCAGGGGAGCCATGGGGCAGGCCATCGGGGCCCCCAGTGTGACGGGCGGGGGCCGCTGGGCGCGGTATCAGAGGCCTTCCGGCCAGCCCGGCTCCCCCGGCAGTACCAGGGGCGGCGGCTCCAGGGCGGCCCGCGGCAGGGCCGCCAGCCCTGCGGAGGCCGTGAGGGGGGTGCCGGTGGGCGCCACGGGAAGGGGCAGGTCCGGGTCGATGGCCGCCAGGGGGGCGAGCACGAAGGCCCGCTCCCCCAGGCGCGGATGGGGCAGCTCCAGCTCCGGGCTGCCGCAGGTGAAGGGCCCGCACCAGAGCAGGTCGAGATCGAGACGGCGGGGTCCCCAGCGCTCGCGGCGCTCCCGGCCGAACGCCGCCTCCAGCTGCAGCAGCCGCGCCAGCAACCGGGGGGGATCAGGCCATCGCTCCCCCGGCAGTGAGGCCGCTGCGAGCCGCGCCAGCAGGACGGCGTTGAGGTACGGGGGCTGTCCCGGCGGCCCCCCCACCGGCTGGGTGCGGAACCGGGGCGACCAGCTCAGCTGCAGGGGCACCACGGCCCAGGCGGCCAGCTCCGCCTCCAGCTGCGGCCGCACGGCCGTGAAGGTGGCGACGGGGTCGCCGAGGTTGGCTCCGAGGGCGATGGCCAGGCTGACGGAGAGGGGATCGGCAGGGGAGTGGACCATCGACCGTCGCCCTCGGGCCTTCGCCAGCAAGACCCTTCCGGGCCGGTGGGAGCCATCCTGGCCAACGGCCGGCGGCGGGGCGGCGCTGCGGCAATCCACCGGAAGGGGCCGGCGGTACTTGAGGCGTCCATCGACGCCGCCCCGATGTCCTTCCCCCTGTCCGTGCTGCTGCTCTCCCTCGCCAACCCGCTGCCCGGCGGCCTGGCTGGACCGGCGTCCCTCAGCGCACCGCTTCCGGTGGACGGAGCTGGGGCGTGGCTGGCCCAGAAGCCGGCCGGGGCCCTCGCCCCGTCGCTGCAGGGCCGCCCGGTGGTGGTGGATATCTATGCCAGCTGGTGCCCCGCCTGCCGCACGATCGCGCCGACGCTGCGCTCCCTCGCGAAGAGTCAGGCCGGCAAAGCCACGTTCGTGACCTTCGACGTGTCCGATGCCGCCACGTTGAAGGCCTCCCGCGAACGGGCCAGGTCGCTCGGGCTTGGCGCGTTCCTGGAAGCCAACCGCAGCCAGACCTCCCTGGTGGCCGTCATCGACCCCCGCAGCGGCACCAGCGTGCAGACCTTCCGGGCCAGCACGGATGCGGGCGCCTACGTCGCCGCCATCGGCAAGGCCCAGTCGATGATCCGGCGATGATCCGGTCCCCCCTGAACCGCACCGGACCGGCGTTGCTGGTGGTCCTGGCCGCGGCGTCCCTGGCGGCGGCACTGGCGCTGGAGGGCCTGCCGCGGATCGGGGCCCAGCTGGATCAGGCGATCCTGGCCGCGTCGCAGGCCTACGCCGAACGGTTCGAGGCCTGGCCTTCGCCCCCACCGCTGCTGGTTCCGATGGCCGCGTTCCTCGGTGGGCTGCTGGCGAGCGTGTCGCCCTGCGTGCTGGCGATGCTGCCGTTGAACCTCGGCTACATCGGCACCCTCGGGCCGCTCAGCCGAGGCCAGGCCGTGGTCAGGGTGGCCGGCTTCGTGGCCGGGACCGTTCTGGTGCTGAGTCTGTTCGGCCTGGTCGCCTCGTTCGCCTCGGCGGTGGTGGTGGACCACCGCGGCCCTGTCCACCTCGGGGTGGGTCTGGTGATCCTGCTGATGGGGCTCCATCTGGGGGGATGGCTGCCGCTGCGGCTGCCCCGCCTGCCGGCACTGCCCCCATCGGGAGGGCCGTTCCTCGTGGGAATGGGCTTCGCCCTGGTGAGTTCCCCCTGTGCCAGCCCCGTGCTGTTCTCGGTGCTGGCCGCTGCCGCCGGCACCGGCTCCGGTCTGCTGTCGGTGGTCACGATGGTGAGCTACGCCCTCGGGTACACGGCCCTGATCGCGGCCACCAGCCTCTGGGCCGGTCTGATGGGGGCCTCCCGGAAGCTGCTGCGCCATGGCGCCACCCTCACGCGGCTCAGTGCGCTGGTGCTGCTGGCGGCGGGGGGGTTCTATGTGCTTCAGGGGCTGATCTGGAGCTGGCGGAACGGATAGACGACGGCCATGGCCCCGCCGCCACCCGGTCGGCGAGACTGGCCATCCCACCCAGCCACTGCCCCATGGTCGTCAGCGGGTCCCCTGCCGCGCCCGCCGGTGCCGCCCCCACCGGCAGCTTTCCGCTGGCCGCCATCACCGGCCACGGCACCCTGAAGCTGGCCCTGCTGCTGGCGGCGGTGGACCCCGGCCTGGGCGGGGTGGTGATCGCCGGCGGGCGCGGCACCGGCAAGTCGGTGCTGGCCCGGGGGCTCCATGCCCTGCTGCCGCCGATCGACGTGATCGATCTGGCCGATGGTCCGGGGCTGCGGCAGGCGGATCCCTCCCGGCCCGACGAGTGGGACGGCCCCACCCGGCAGCGCATCACCGAGCTGGGCGGCGATCCCAGCGGCGCCGATCCGGAGGCCCTGCTGCCCACCCGGGTGATTCCTGCCCCGTTCATCCAGGTGCCCCTCGGCGTCACCGAAGACCGGCTGATCGGCTCGGTGGACGTGGCCGCCTCCCTGACCGCCGGGGCGCCGGTGTTCCAGCCCGGACTGCTGGCGGAGGCCCACCGGGGGGTGCTCTACGTCGACGAGCTCAACCTGCTCGATGACGGCATCACCAACCTGCTGCTGGCGGCGGTGGGCTCCGGCGAGAACCGCATCGAACGGGAGGGGCTGAGCCTGTCCCACCCCTGCCGCTGCCTGCTGATCGCCACCTACAACCCGGAGGAGGGGGCGGTGCGCGACCACCTGCTCGACCGTTTCGCCATCGCCCTGTCGGCCAACCAGCTGCTCGACACCGACCAGCGGGTGGCGATCACCCGCTCGGCCCTCGACCACGGCGCCTCCAGCAGCGCCTTCGGCGCCCGCTGGCAGGAGGAAACCGAGGCCCTGGCCACCCAGCTGCTGCTGGCCCGCCAGTGGCTGCCGGACGTGACCATCGACCGGGAGCAGATCCGCTACCTGGTCACCGAAGCCATCCGCGGCGGCGTCGAGGGCCACCGGGCCGAGCTCTACGCGGTGCGGGTGGCCCGGGCCCATGCGGCCCTCTCCGGCCGCGACCGGGTGGACGCGGACGATCTGCAGGTGGCGGTGCGCCTGGTGATCGCCCCGCGGGCCCTGCAGCTGCCGCCCCAGAATCCCGACCAGCCCATGGAGCCGCCGCCACCGCCACCGCCCCAGGGGGAGCAGCCCCCCGAGGACCCGGAACCGCCCGAGCAGGAGCCGGAGAACGAGGAGCCCGAGGATCAGGACGAGGAGGACGAGGACGACAGCCCGGAGGACCAGGCCCCGCCCCAGATCCCCGAGGAATTCCTCCTGGATCCCGAGGCCACCGCCATCGACCCCGACCTGCTGGTGTTCGCTTCGGCGAAGGCCAGGAGCGGCGGCAGCGGCAGCCGGGCGGTGGTGTTCAGCGACAGCCGCGGCCGCTACGTCAAGCCGATGCTGCCCCGGGGCCCCGTGCGCCGCATCGCCATCGACGCCACCCTGCGGGCCGCCGCGCCTTACCAGAAGGCCCGCCGCGCCCGGGAGCCGCACCGCAAGGTGATCGTGGAGGAGGGGGACCTGCGGGCCAAGCAGCTGCAGCGCAAGGCCGGCGCCCTGGTGATCTTCCTGGTGGATGCCAGCGGCTCGATGGCCCTGAACAGGATGCAGAGCGCCAAGGGGGCCGTGATCCGCCTGCTCACCGAGGCCTACGAAAACCGCGATGAGGTGGCCCTGATCACCTTCCGCGGCGAGCAGGCCGAGGTGCTGCTGCCACCCACCCGCTCGATCACCGCCGCCCGCCGGCGGCTGGAATCGATGCCCTGCGGCGGCGGCTCACCCCTGGCCCACGGCCTTGCCCAGGCGGCCCGGGTGGGGGCGAACGCCCTGGCCACCGGCGACCTGGGCCAGGTGGTGGTGGTGGCCATCACCGATGGCCGCGGCAACGTGCCCCTGAGCCGCTCCCTGGGCCAGCCGGTGCTGGAGGGGGAGGAACCGGTGGACCTCAAGGCGGAACTGCGCCAGGTGGCCAGCCGCTACCAGAGCCTGGGTCTGCGGCTGCTGGTGATCGACACGGAACGCAAGTTCATCAGCAGCGGCATGGGCAAGGTGCTGGCCGAGGCGGCCGGCGGCCGCTACGTGCAGCTGCCCAAGGCGAGCGACCAGGCCATCGCCGCCATCGCCCTGGAGGCGATCAACGGTTTCTGACCGTGGGAGCCAGCCGGTCCTGGGCGGCCTGGCGGGCGGCCCTGGCCTCCTGCTGGCGGGCGTCCTGGCGGGCCTTGCGGTCGCGCGCCGCATCCACCTCGGCGGGGTAGAGCTCTTCGAAGAACCGGCCCAGGCCGATCGAGACGCTGCGGATGCCGTCGAGGAACTTGGGATCCCCCGTGAGCTTGCTCACGTCGCCGCCGACGGCCGACCAGCGGTCGGTGAGCTGCTTGGCGTTGGTGAGCGTGGCCTGCAGATCGGCCACGGTCTTCGGGTTGTCCAATGCCGCCGCCAGGTTGCCCACGTGCTTGCTGGCCCGGGCGGCATCGGCGCTGGCCAGGTTGAGGTTGCTCAGGATCGGGTCCACCTTGCCCACCGAACGGTTCAGCTGGTTGACCAGCACCTGGGCGTCCCGCAGGAAGACCTGGCCACTCTTGGTGAGCAGTTCGGTCTCCTTGGCGGTCTTGGAGAAGGCGGCGGTGGCCGCCACCATCTGCTGAACGAGCTGTTCCTTCTCGGCCTGGTCGAGCAGACCCTGGACCGTTTCGGTGACCGTGTCGAGGCTGGCCGCCGCGATTCCCTTCACCTGGCCGCCATTGCAGACCATGCGGGTGTTGTTGCAGCCCCGCTCCCGTGGCCCCGGCAGGCTGGCCGGCAGGGGGGGACCTCCCACCAGCAGGGACACCTGGGCGTCGCCCCCGAGCAGGGAGGCATTGCCGACCCGGGCCACCAGGGGGCGGGCCAGCCGCAGGCGCGGGTCGGTGATCTCCAGGTCGGCCACCACGGCCGCGTCGGTGACGGTGACCCGGCGCACGCTGCCCACCAGCACGCCGCGGAAGGTGACCGGCGAACGGTCGGCCAGACCGGCGGCATCGGCGAAGCTGGCGCGGATCGTCCAGGTGTTGCCTCTCAGGGAGATCCCCCGCAGCCAGAACCACAGACCCAGGCCACTGGCGATGGCGGCCAGCAGGGAAAATCCAACCAGGGCTTCACGGACACTCCGGCGCATGGGCTCAGTTCTCGGCCGGCTGCATCGGTCCGTGCAGACTACCGCTCCGAAACTGCACCACATAGGGATTGGTGCTGACCCGGAAGTCCTCCACCGTGCCGACCCAGCGGAAGCGGCCGTCGTAGAGGAGGGCGACGCGTTCGGCGCAGCGGTCGATCGTGCTCATCACATGGCTGACCACCAGGGTGGAGGCGTGCACGATGCGGGAGGTGCGCACGATCAGGTCCTCGATGCGGGTGCAGGCCACCGGGTCGAGGCCGGCGGTGGGCTCGTCGAAGAGGAGCAGGGGGGTGCGGGCCGAGGCCAGGGTGGGGTCGTCGATCAGGGCACGGGCGAAGCTCACCCGCTTCTGCATGCCGCCGCTGAGCTCCCCCGGCATGCGGTCGGCGATGCCCGCCAGCCCCACGGCGTGCAGGGCCTGGTCCACCCGCTCGGCGATCTCCCGCTCCCCCAGGCGGCTGAAGCGGTAAAGCAGGAAGCCGACGTTCTCGCGCACGGACAGCGAGGCCAGCAGGGCGGGGTTCTGGAAGACCAGGCGCACGTCCGGGGGGTGGCGCTGGTCCAGGCGCAGGTAGGTCTGGGGTTCGCCGTGGATGCGCAGCAGGCCGGAGGTGGGCAGCTGCAGCCCCGCCAGCAGGCGCAGCAGGGTGGATTTGCCGGAGCCCGAGGGTCCCACCACGACGAGGCGCTCGCCCGGCGTGAGGCTGAGGTCGACGCGGTCGAGGACCATGTTGGGTCCCCAGCGCATGCTGAGGTTCTCCATCTGGGCCACCGGTGGGATGGCCGGGGGAACTTTCAGCGCGAGTTGACTGGAGGCCAAGGAACCACGGCGAGGGGGCCCCTGGGGCCCGGCTCCCATCCTGCCGGTTCAGGACGGGCTTTTCATCCGTACAGTTCCGTTGGTCTGTGCCGCGTCGCCACGCCCTGCCCTTGACGGTTCGAGGCCCCGCTGCGAACGCCCGTCGGCGCCGGGGCGGCTCCCGCCCGGGGCGCCCCCGCTGGGTGGGCCGCGGCGACCTGCGTCAGCAGGACCTGATGAGCCGCTCGCGGCGGGCGGCCCGCTGGCTGCAGCCGGGGCTGGTGGTGAAGCGCTGGATGATCACCTCGGGCCTGGGCCTGGTGATCGCCCTGCTGGGGGCGGCGGTGTGGGCCGACCTGCAGCCGATCTACTGGACCCTGGAGACGATCCGGTGGGGCCTCAACCGCCTCACCCAGGTGATGCCCCGGGGGATCACCGGCCCGCTGGTGCTGCTGATCGGCGCCGCCATGATCTGGCTGGGCCAGAGCCGCAGCTTCGGCGCCATCCAGCAGGCCCTGGCCCCGGAGAAGGACACCCTGCTGGTGGATGCCCTGCTCGCCCAGCGGCGCCTGAACCGGGGCCCCACCATCGTGGCCATCGGTGGCGGCACCGGACTGGCCACCCTGCTGAGCGGCCTGAAGCGCTACAGCAGCAACCTCACCGCCATCGTCACGGTGGCCGACGACGGCGGCAGCAGCGGCGTGCTGCGGCGGGAGCTGGGGGTGCAGCCTCCCGGCGACATCCGCAACTGCCTGGCGGCCCTGGCGCGGGAGGAGCCCCTCCTGACCCGCCTGTTCCAGTACCGCTTCAAGGCGGGCAGCGGCCTGGAGGGCCACAGCTTCGGCAACCTGTTCCTGAGCGCCCTGACGGCGATCACCGGCAGTCTGGAATCGGCGATCATCGCCAGCAGCCGGGTGCTGGCGGTGCAGGGGCAGGTGGTGCCCGCCACCAACGCCGACGTGCGCCTGTGGGCGGAGCTGGAGAACGGCGAGCGGATCGAGGGGGAATCCCAGATCGGCCACGCCCCCTGCCCGATCGTGCGCCTGGGCTGCACCCCGGAGCGTCCGCCGGCCCTGCCGCGGGCCCTGGAGGCGATCGCCAACGCGGAACTGATCGTGCTGGGACCGGGGAGCCTCTACACCTCCCTGCTGCCCAACCTGCTGGTGCCGGAGCTGGTGAGCGCCATCAGCGCCAGCAAGGCGCCGCGGCTGTACATCTGCAATCTCATGACCCAGCCCGGCGAAACCGACGGCCTGGACGTGGGCGGCCACCTGCGGGCGATCGAAGCCCAGCTGGCGAGCCTGGGGGTGGAGCAGCGCCTGTTCACGGCCGTGCTGGCCCAGGAGGACCTGGATGACTCCAGCCTTCTCGACATCTACCGGCTGCGGGGCGCCGAACCGGTGACCTGCGAGGCCTCCGTGCTGCGGGAGCAGGGCTACGAAGTGATCCTGGCGCCACTGCAGGGGGCCCGCCCCAGCGCCACCCTGCGCCATGAACCCCGCAGCGTGGCCAAGGAAGTGATCCGCTTCTATCGGAAGCACAGAAGGGATTGAAGCGGTGGTGAGTCCCGCCCCCTAATCTGCCGGTCGCCACAGGTCAGGAAGAGGTATGGCTTAACCGTCTGTCAGATCCACCGGTACGGACCGGGTATGGGTTCATCTGAGCACGTTTAAATAGGGCAGGAAACCTACCCGAGGACCTAGCCCACGGAAGCGCAGCTTAGGTGATTTTAAGCAAAATCACCGGTAGTAAAAAAGGATGTTCAACGCTGAAACAAAGAGAAGCTCATCAATGCTGGCCAACATCCTCAAATCCATAAGAAAGTCTTGCTTGACGGGATCAGCTCCAAGGGCTCTGCCGGCTGCCGGAGCTTTGAACAGGAGGCACGGTCGGCTACCGCTAGATTCATCCTGTTGGCTTGAGGCTGGACATGTACGCATCAGAGCACCCCGACGTTGATGCCCTTGCCGGCCGCCTCAACGATCTCATGATCATGAAGCCAAAGCCTTCACCATATCCACTCATCAGGATGGGGGGAGACAGGGATGGCGCCTATCTGATCCCGAATGATCTGGCAGACATAAAAGCCTGCTTCTCTCCAGGCGTGAACAATACGAAGAACTTCGAAGACGAACTGACAACCAGTCATGGAATCACCTGCCATCTCTGCGATTACTCCAGCGACATCAAGTCCCTAGAGACGCCGCTGATCGAACCGATGCAGACTTTCACAAAGAAATGGCTTGATATTGATGACAGGGAAGACAGCATCACCCTGGACGAATGGGTCGAGGGCCAATGCCCTGATCACAAAGATGATCTGCTGCTCCAGATGGACATTGAGGGCGCGGAATACAGAAACCTGCTAGCGTGCAAGCAGAGTACACTGAGCCGCTTCAGGATCATCGTCATTGAACTCCACGGGCTTGATTCGGCCAACAACCCAGTAGAGTTTGAACATGAACTTGGCCCACTCCTGAGGAGGCTCGACAACACCCACATCTGCGTCCATGCCCATCCCAACAACTGCTGCGGAGAGGTGACGATTGAAGGCTCAGACCTAGTGATTCCGCGTGTCATCGAGCTCACTTTTCTGAGGCGAGATCGCTTAATCCAACATCAGAACGGCAGCACTCACCAGCCGCTGCTTCCTCACCCCCTGGATCTTGACTGCAACGTGAGCGAACGACCGCCCCTGCTTCTTGAAGGCGCATGGGTTGATGAAAGGAGCTTCGCTTCGGAATCGCCTGCCGGCATAAGCACCTGGAAAAAGGTCGGCCTGTTGTCAAAGAGACTGGATCATGCATGCCTGCAACTTCAACAGCTCAAGGAGCAGAACAGGCAACTTGAACACACTCAGGAAAAAGCAAAGCAAAGAATCGACTATCTGGAGAAACGACTTGGCGAACTTGATCGCCCAATCAAGATCTACATTGGCCTCAAACGATTATTGAAACCAGGCAAGCGAGATGGCTGAATCTCCTTGAGTTGCCAATTCCCCGAACGGCTGAAAAGAATCAGCCTCGGCTCCAAGAAAAAGGAATGATCATCCTGCCTGAAGGCGCTGGTCCTCCCAACCTGTGATCCGCACTCTCTAGGCTCCTGCTCGATGGTGAAGTCCAAAGCCAACAACAGCGACAGCAACGGCATACAAGTTACCTGTAGTTAGATTGTGCACTAGACTTTCACGAACCTCATGATCACGGCGGCGAGAGCAGGATCCGAATGAGCAAAACTACGATCTCTATCGTGATCCCCACCTTGAACTGCAAGGGAGTCATTTCACGAGCGATGAACTCTATCATTGAACAGAATCTCACAACGATTGAGGTCATCATCTCCGACGGAGGCTCGGCCGATGGGACGGTGGACTTTTCACTCGCCACGCTGGCCAGCAACAAGATTCCAGCGTCAGCAGTGATCTATCCTGGAAGTAGCATCTATCAAGCGATCAACCTCGGCATCAAGATAGCCGCGGGCGAATGGATCTACATCTTGGGCTCAGATGACAGACTTTACCAGTCAGATGTGCTTCAATGCATGGAACATCGGCTTTCAGACTCCAAAGCTGACGTGGTCTATGGAGACGCGTGGGCCGGAGAAAGTGATGGCTTTCTTCTGGGTGGCGTGTTTGACCTCAATCGACTGTGCCGAGAAAACATCTGCCACCAAGCCCTTTTTTACAGACGAAGTGCATTGCAGTCGCTACAGCTGGAATACAACATCAAGTACGAGCTACTGGCTGACTGGGACTACAATCTACGATTGCTATCGCATCATCAATTTCAACATATTCCCATCATTATCGCATTCTTCAGTGGCAAGGGCCGGTCGAGCACCGAACGGGACCATGCCTTTGAGAGGGACCGGGCGAGGAACATCCTTCGCTATTTTGGATTTCGGACAATCTTCATGCTTCACCCGCTTCAGTTTGAGCCCGTAGCGGCCGTGACCCAGCGCCCCTTCCAAGGCCACCTGCTACGACAAGCCAACAGGGTGATGTTCCCCCTCTACAGACGCTTTGCCAGGCTCGGGCAGCAAATCCTGGCCCACTGAACCATCTGGGAGAGCTGGCTCACAGCTTCAGCTTCCGAAGGACACGCCGAACAAGCCGGAAAGCCAGAGGCTGGCTGCCTGCAGCCAGTGCGGCTTGCGCTATCTCCAGCTCCCTGCGGAGCCGATCTCCCCTTGAACTCTTCTGCATCACCTCCTTGAGATGAAGCAGATAAATCCAGATAGTCTGGGAAGGGCTCGAGGCGTCGCTCGCAGGTTGCGGATGCCTAAGCCGATCCTCCAGAAATGGATGATTAAAGTCGAACTTCAACCCCAATGGGCATGATCCGGAATCACCAGTTTTCACGGGGAAAAGCACGCCGACTTTGGATGACTGCGATGCCAGCAGGGCAGAGTAGCTCCGTTCCATCGCGTGAAGCGGGGTTCCATCATCGGCCAGGGGTTCCTCAGGATAGAAGGCCTCATTCAACGAGATCGCAGCAAAAGGCAGAAAGCGGTTGACGACCCCCCAGAACATATTTCCAGCCGGAAAGATCAGGGGCAAAAGCAGATAATGATCGCTGATCCCAGCGGATTGAAGCAGATCGGAAGCCTGAAGAAGATTCCTATGGCTTCCCCACCCTGCATGCCGAACTCCAATGAAAGGCCTTGGATAGATGGCTCCAATGTCTTCTTCGGTCATCCACCTCTCCATCCGCAGATAGTCCTGCCGTGAGGATGGGATCAGACAGCGGCAGATATCCTCCGTCCATGCCCATCCTGCATCACCATCATGATCGCCAAGAGCGTGCTGCCATTGCTCGTCCCAGACCGGGCTTCGCTTGAGATGCAGCTTCAGGAATAGATCATAACCTGACCCATGGCGCTGCAGCATCTTCCAGAAAGGAAGCACATCACGACCTCGGTTCTCGACCACCTCAACGACAAACTGAGCGCCTCCAAGTACAAGCTCGTGCCGCCAGGCCTCAATGCCTGCCGCCTTCTCGGCCGTATCGGTTGTGACGACTATGCCAGAAAAACAATTGGCAGCCGCCAAACGTACCAGAAGAGGCTTGAGGCGGTCGGGATAAAATGCATGAATGACAGCCAGAGCACGCCTTCGTGGACTAACATCAACTGACTCACATCCAGAGGAAACAAGCTCATCCAGGGGTCTGGGATGATCCGATAACTCCAGTGCCTCCCATCTCGGCATCAGGGTAGGCAAGGAATAGGGCTCAGAAGAATTAAGATGAAGATAGGATGAGAGGCCTCTCGAAAGACACTCATCAAGGTGGGATTTCCACTCGGGTAGCACTCCGCCTCTCCTGCTGAAGACAGCCTAAACCACTTTCGGAGTCTTTCCCATTCGAACGATCTACCCAGGCAGCATCACAAGGCTAGGATTTGATCTCTAAGTGAATAGCGACATCCCCGTGTCCCTACCCAAGGCCATTGCCTTCTATCTTCCCCAATATCACCCGATTCCTGAGAATGATGCGTGGTGGGGTAAGGGATTCACGGAATGGCGAAATGTCACCAGGGCAAGGCCGCTGTACCCCCGGCATTACCAGCCGCACCTGCCCGCCGATCTGGGCTTTTACGACCTGAGGCTGCCGGAAGTCCGCCAGGCCCAGGCAGAGCTGGCGCAATCTTTCGGCCTGTATGGTTTCTGCTACTACCACTACTGGTTCAACGGTCGGCGCGTGCTGCAGCGGCCGTTCGAAGACGTTCTGGCTTCCGGTGAACCGGACTTTCCCTTCTGTGTCTGCTGGGCCAATGAAAACTGGACCCGGCGCTGGGACGGATCCGATGATGAGATTCTTCTGGAGCAGATCTACAGCGAACAGGACGACCGCGAGCACCTGTTGTCCCTGTTGACGGCCTTCAGGGATCCTCGCTACATCAGGATCGCAGGTAAACCTCTGTTTCTCGTCTATCGCACCAGCGCCCTGCCCCATCCGGCCCGAACGGCAGAGATCTGGCGATCCATCGCCCATGACCATGGCCTGGGAGATCTCTATCTCGTTTCCGTTGAATCGAAGGAGACTGAGATCAGGAACCCTCAGGACTTCGGCTTTGATGCCGCGGTGGAGTTTCAGCCCTGCTGGCCGATGCTCGGCTCTCTCCCGCACCAGACCCCCAGTCTGCGGGAAAGGGTCAAGGGCTTGATCAAGAAGGAGTCACCGGGGAAAAGCATCCACCGGGTCGTCGATTACGACAAGGTCAGTCAGGCGGCCCTTTCCAGGCCTGTCCCCCCCTATCCCCGCTTCCCCTGTGTCACCCCGTCCTGGGACAACACCGCCCGGCGACGCTGGGGGGGCATCATCCTCCAGGATGCAACGCCGGAGCGGTACGGCCACTGGCTCAGGCAGACCCTGGCACGCCTCCCGGCCTGCGGTCTGCCTGAACCGATCGTGTTTATCAACGCCTGGAACGAGTGGGCCGAAGGCAACCACCTCGAACCCGATCAACGCTGGGGTAGCCGCTATCTGCAGGAAACGCTCGCCGCCCTCAGCGGCTCAGGTCTCCCATAGGCGCCATCAATAGGCATCCTGCATCTCATAGAAATCAGGCTGCACGTAATCCTTGCGCAGCGGATAGCCCTTCCAGTCCTCCGGCATCAGCAGGCGCTTGGGATGGGGATGGCCCTCGTAGGCGATGCCGAACATGTCGAAGGTCTCGCGCTCCTGCCAGTCGGCCCCGCGGAACAGGCCATAGAGGCTGGGGATCGACAGGGCACCGTCCCGGGGGAGGAACACCTTGAGTCGCACTTCCTCGGGACGCGCCTCGGCCGGCAGGGGGCCGTGGCCATCGGCCATGGCCGAAAACTGATCGACCATCGACGCCAGCTTGACCAGGTGATAGAAGCTCACCAGCCGGCCCCCCGGGCCCTCGTCGTAGCCCCCCTGGCACTGGAGGTAGTCGTAGCCGGCCGCCTTCAGGGCCGTGGCCACCAGGGGCAGAGCGGCGGGCTCCACCCCCAGCATCTCGACGCCCGAGTGGTCCGGGCCGAGGCTGACGGCATCAAAACCCTGGCCGCTCAGCCACGTGGCCACGGGCCCAGGGGCAGCGGCCTGCAGGGCACTGGCTTCGGAGGCCGTGCCGTCCGCGGCACCAGGGGTGACGGGGGACTCCTCAGGCATCGGTGGTGGGGGCGGTGGGGGCGGAGGCGGTAGCGCTGTCAGCGGCGGCGCCCATCGGCAGACCGGCGGCGGCGGCCAGGGCGGCCTGCTGGGTTTCCGCCCGCAGGTAGGCCCCGGTGACGATCGGGTCGATCCGTTTCATCTGGTGGGGGATCGTGCAGTAGCGGTGGGTGGGACGCAGGTTGCCGCGCTCGGCCAAGGCTTCGTTGCCCACCTTCTTGCGCAGCTTGATCACCGCATCGAAGATCGCTTCCGGACGGGGCGGGCAGCCGGGCAGATAGAGGTCGACGGGAATCAGCTTGTCGACGCCGCGCACCGCCGTGGTGGAGTCGGCGGAGAACATGCCGCCGGTGATGGTGCAGGCCCCCATGGCGATCACGTACTTGGGCTCCGGCATCTGCTCGTAGAGCCGCACCAGGGCCGGCGCCATCTTCATGGTCACCGTGCCGGCCACGATCAGCAGATCGGCCTGGCGGGGGCTGGAGCGGGGCACCAGACCGAAGCGGTCGAAGTCGAAGCGGGAGCCGATCAGGGCCGCGAACTCGATGAAGCAGCAGGCCGTGCCGTAGAGCAGCGGCCAGAGGCTGCTGAGCCGGGCCCAGTTGTGGAGATCGTCGAGGCTGGTGAGAATGATGTTCTCGGAGAGGTCGGCGGTGACGCCGGGGGCGCCCACGGGACCGCAGCTGGCCTCGCGCAGATCGCGCAGGGCATCGACGGAAAGGGAGCCGGCAGGGGGTGTGAGGGTCATGGTGGGGAGGTGCTCAGCTCCACTCGAGGGCGCCCTTGCGCCAGGCGTACGCCAGGGCCAGCACCAGGATGGAGATGAAGATCAGAGCCTCGATGAAGGCCAGCAGCCCGAGTCGGTGGAAGGCCACCGCCCAGGGATAGAGGAAGACGGTCTCGACATCGAAGATGACGAAGACCAGGGCGAACATGTAGTAGCGGATGTTGAACTGGATCCAGGCCCCGCCGATCGGTTCCATGCCCGATTCATAGGTGAGCTGTCGCTCCCCCTGGCGGCTCTTGGGAGCCAGCAGCTTGTTGGCCACCAGCGCCAGCACAGGAACCGCCGCCGAAATCAGCAGGAAGCCCAGAAAGGCGTCGTAGCCGGAGAGCACGAACATCGGCAGACCCAACCTGGCGCGCATTCTGCCACCTGCCTCCGGGGGCGGCGGTCGCCGGGACGACCGGCCCGGCCGGCCGCCGGGAGGGGCCGCTGGGCCCGGGGTCGCCCTCGATAGAGTCCCCTGGTATGGCCAGGCACGGGATGAGCACGGAACCGCCGACGGAGACATCCACCGAAGAGCTCCCCAGCGGGGCCGCCGGCACCCTCGGCGGGGCGGCCGAACCCGTCGCCGAGGACCCCTCCAGCCACCGCTTCGAGTGCCGCAGCTGCGGCTTCGTGTACGACCCGGCCGAGGGGGTGAAGAAACTGGGGATCGCGGCCGGCACCTCCTTTCTCGATCTCGACCCGGTCGGGTTCCGCTGCCCGGTCTGCCGCAGCCGGGTGGGAGCCTTCAAGGACATCGGCCCCCGCAACAAGCCCAGTGGCTTCGAGGAGAACCTCAACTTCGGCCTGGGGGTGAACCGCCTCACCCCCGGCCAGAAGAACGTGCTGATCTTCGGGGGGTTCGCCCTGGCCTTCGCTTTCTTCCTCTCCCTCTATTCCCTGCGTTGATGCCTGCGCCCCTCCCCGCCCTGCCGGCCATCCTTCGCCCGCTGCGGCCCCTGCTCAGCCTGGCCCTGTCCCTCGTGCTCGCCCTCGGCCTCACGGGCTGCGTCACCACCGGACTGCCCACCGCCGCCGCCAGCCCCTGGCAGGCGGTTCCCCTGGACACCCGCTCCAACCCCCTCGACGTGGCCTTCAGCAGCGCCGACCACGGCTTCCTGGTGGGCAGCAACCGGCTGATCATGGAAACCGACGACGGCGGTGCCAGCTGGCAGGAGCGGGCCCTGGACCTGCCGGAGGAGGAGAATTTCCGGCTGATCAGCATCGACTTCAACGGGCCTGAGGGCTGGATCGTGGGCCAGCCCGGCCTCCTGCTGCACAGCGACGACGCCGGCAGCAGCTGGAGCCGGCTGCTGCTCGACACCAAGCTGCCCGGCGAGCCCTACCTGGTGACGGCCCTGGGGCCGAAGACCGCCGAGCTGGCCACCAACGTCGGCGCGGTGTACCGCACCACCGATGCCGGCTCCAGCTGGCAGGCCCTGGTGGGCGATGCCGCCGGCGCCATCCGCGACCTGCGCCGCAGCGCCGGCGGCGACTACGTCAGCGTCAGCAGCCTGGGCAACTTCTTCGCCACCTGGGAACCCGGCCTGCCCGCCTGGCAGGTGCACCAGCGGGTCAGCAGCCAGCGGCTGCAGTCGATGGGCTTCCAGCCCGACGGCCACCTCTGGATGGTGGCCCGGGGCGCCCAGCTGCGCTTCGACGGCGACCCGAGCACCGCCGAAAGCACCGAAAGCGGCGACTGGAGCAAGCCCGTGATCCCGATCACCAACGGCTACGGCTACCTCGACATGGCCTGGGATCCCCGCGGCGCCGTCTGGACCGGCGGTGGCAACGGCACCCTGCTCGTGAGCAACGATGCCGGCGCCAGCTGGCAGCGGGATCCGGTGGGCAGCGAGCAACCCACCAACTTCTCCCGGATCGTCTTCGCCGCCGATGGCAAGGGCTTCGTCCTGGGAGAGCGGGGTGTGCTGCTGCGCTGGGTGGGCTGAGGGCGGGGGGCAACTGCATCCCTCTGTAACCAACCCCCCGACCCGCTCCCGCCAGCCGCTGGCCGACCCCTAGGATTGCCGGGCTGAACGCTTGTTGCTATGGCTGCCGGCTCCACAGGGGAACGCCCGTTCTTCGAGATCATCACAAGCATCCGCTACTGGGTCATCCATGCGGTGACCCTGCCGGCCATCTTCCTGGCGGGCTTCCTGTTCGTGTCCACCGGCCTGGCCTACGACGCCTTCGGCACGCCCCGTCCGGATGCCTACTTCCAGGCCCAGGAAACCAAGGCTCCCGTCGTGAGCCAGCGTTACGAGGGCAAGAGCAGCCTTGATCTGCGCCTCCAGGAACCATGACCCAGTCCACCGCCCCCACCACGCCGCGCAATTACCCGATCTTCACGGTGCGCTGGCTTTCCGTCCACGCCCTCGGCATCCCCACGGTCTTCTTCCTGGGTGCCTTGGCGGCCATGCAGTTCGTCCGTCGCTGAGACATCCATGCAGCGCAATCCCAACCCCAACAACCTGCCGGTCGAGCTGAACCGCACGAGCCTCTATCTCGGGCTGCTGTTCGTGTTCGTCATCGGCATCCTCTTCTCCAGCTACTTCTTCAACTGATCGGGAGGCACCCCATCCATGAGCGGCAAGAAATCCTCACTTCCTGACGGCCGGATCCCCGACCGCCTTCCCGACGGCCGCCCGGCCGTGGCCTGGAAGAGCCGGTGGACCGAAGGGGTCCTGCCGCTCTGGATGGTCGCCACCGCCGGTGGCATGGCCGTGATCTTCGTGGTCGGCCTGTTCTTCTACGGCTCCTACGTGGGTGTCGGTTCGGCCTGATCGGTCGCTGGCCAAAGCACGGTCCCAACTGACCCATTCAGTCGGACACATTCAGCGGATCTCCAGAGATCCGCTTTTTTGTTGGCTCTTTCCTTGACGCCGTTTGTCCACCATGGGTTGCCAGCCATGGGCTGGCCTCGGGCAACCGCGCCTCGGTTCAGCCCTGGCGCCGCAGCTCCTCCGACGGCAGCGCCAGGAACGCCTCCCGGCTCAGCACCCGATCCCCTGATCCAGCCTCGGCATCCAGGGGCAGCAGCCGCACCTGATCGGCCCCGGCCTCCTCGTCGCCCAGCACCAGGGCCCAGCGGGCGCCGCTCCTGCGGGCCCGCTTGAGCTGCTTGTCGAAGCCGGCGCCGCTGAGATCCAGCTGCACCGCCAGGGGCGCCCCGGGGCGCTGGCGGCAGCGACGGGCGAGCTCCAGGGCGCAGGCCTCGCCCAGGGCCCCCCGGTTCACCAGGTAGAGGTCAGGCTGGGCGGCCGTCACCGGAGCCTGGGTGCCCGCCTCCATGGCCTGGCTGAGCAGCAGCACCAGCCGCTCCATGCCCAGGGCCCAGCCGATGGCGGGCGTGGGGGGGCCGCCCAGCTGCTCCACCAGGCCGTCGTAGCGCCCACCGCCACACACGGTCGCCTGGGCCCCCAGCTGGCTGCTGGTGATCTCGAAGGCGGTGTGGCCGTAGTAGTCGAGGCCCCGCACCAGGCGCGGGTTGAGCTCGAACGGGATGGCGAGGGCCTCCAGACCCTGGCGCACCCGCAGAAAGCGCCCATGGCTCTCGCCGCTGAGGGCATCGGCCAGGGTGGGGGCTCCGGCCAGCAGCGCCTGGGTGTCGGGGTTCTTGGAATCGAGCACCCGCAGGGGGTTGGTGGTGATCCGGTTCTGGGAATCGGGATCCAGACGCTCCCGATGGGCCTCCAGCCAGGCCACCAGTTCGGCCCGGTAGCGCTGCCGGTCCTCGGGACTCCCCAGGGAATTGAGCTCCAGGGACAGGCCGCCCACCCCCAGGTCCATCAGCAGATCCCAGGCGATGGCGATGGCCTCGACGTCGCTGCGGGGATCGGCGTGGCCGAGGAACTCCAGGCCGATCTGGTGGAACTGGCGCTGCCGGCCGGCCTGGGGCCGCTCGTAGCGGAACATCGGCCCGCCATACCAGAGCCGCTGGGGTCCCTGGGCCACCAGGCCATGCTGGATCGCGGCCCGCACCACCGAGGCGGTGCCCTCGGGCCGCAGGGTGCAGCTGCGGGCGCCGCGGTCCTCGAAGCTGTACATCTCCTTGCCCACCACGTCGGTGGCCTCACCGATGCCCCGGGCGAACAGCTCCGTCACCTCGAGCAGGGGCGTGCGGATCTCCTCGACGGCGGCCCGGCGGAAGTGCTCCCTGGCGGTGGCCTCGATCCGCTGCCAGAAGGGGGTCTGACCGGGCAGCAGGTCGACCATGCCCCGCAGGCTCTGGAGCGGTTTCAAGACGGTGCGGATCGGCGAGCGCCCCATTGTGCCCGAAGGGCTCGGCTCAGACGTCGTGGAAGGCGCGGTACCAGGCGGCAAAGGAACCGATCCCGGACTCGATCGCCGTGGAAGGGCGGAACCCCACCCAGGACTCCAGGGCGGTGGTGTCGGCGGCGGTGGCCGGCACGTCCCCGGGCTGCATGGGCTGCAGATCCCGGATCGCCGGACGTCCGAGGGCCTGCTCGAGCAGTTCGATGAACCGCAGCAGGGGCACGGGCCGGGCATTGCCGATGTTGAAGACCCGGTGGGGGGCGGCGGCCGTGGCGGGATCGGGGTGCAGGGGATCGAAGGCCGGGTCCGGAGTGGCGGGCTTGTCGAGGCAGCGGATCACCCCCTCGACGATGTCGTCGATGAAGGTGAAATCCCGCTCCATGCGGCCCTGGTTGAACACCCGGATCGGTTCCCCGGCCAGGATCGCGCGGGCGAACAGCATCGGCGCCATGTCGGGCCGACCCCAGGGGCCGTAGACGGTGAAGAAGCGCAGGCCGGTGGCCGGCAGACCGTAGAGATGGCTGTAGGTGTGGGCCATCAGCTCATTGGCCTTCTTGGTGGCCGCATACAGGCCACCGGATGGTTCACCGGGTCCTGCTCGCGGAAGGGCATGTGGCGGTTGCCTCCGTAGATCGAGCTGCTGGAGGCATACACCAGATGCTCGACACCCGCGTGGCGGCAGCCTTCGAGCACCGTGCCGAACCCCACCAGATTGCTCTGGATGTAGAGCGCCGGATTGTCGATCGAGTGCCGCACCCCGGCCTGGGCGGCCAGATGCAGCACCCGGGCGGGACGCTCGGCGGCGAACAGGGCCGCCACCGCTTCGGCGTCCACCAGATCGAGCTGATGGAAATCAAAGGCTCCGGCAGGAGCCAGGGCCCGCAGCCGCTCCAGCCGGGCCCGCTTCAGGGCCGGGTCGTAGTAAGCGTTGAGATTGTCGAGCCCCACCACCCGCTCGCCCCGGGCCAGCAGGCGCTCGGCAGCCGCGGCCCCGATGAAGCCGGCGACCCCGGTGACCAGGATCGGCCCCTTCGCCGTCAACGGACTGCCTGCATCCGTTCCCGGAAGTAGGCGATGGTGGGCTCCAGCCCCTCCTCCAGGCTCACCTTCGGCTCCCAGCCGAGCAGCTCGCGGGCCCGGTCGATCACCGGCTGACGCTGCAGAGGGTCGTCCTGGGGCAGGGGCTGGGTGGTGAGCTCCAGCGAGGGCTGAATCCGGTCCCGGACCTTCTCGGCCAGCTGGCGGATGGTGAACTCGCCGGGGTTGCCGATGTTGATCGGGCCGGTGTGCTCCCCGTTCATCAGCCGGATCATGCCCTCGATCAGGTCATCCACGTAGCAGAAGGAGCGGGTCTGGCTGCCGTCGCCATAGAGGGTGAGGGGCAGACCCTGCAACGCCTGAACGATGAAGTTGCTGACCACCCGGCCGTCGTCGGGGAGCATGCGGGGGCCGTAGGTGTTGAAGATGCGCATCACCCGGATCTCGGTGCCGTGCATGCGCTGGTAATCGAAGCAGAGCGTCTCGGCGATCCTTTTGCCTTCGTCGTAGCAGGAGCGGATGCCGATGGTGTTGACGCAGCCCCGGTAGCTCTCGGGCTGGGGATGGACCTCCGGATCGCCGTAGACCTCACTGGTGCTGGCCAGCAGCAGCCGGGCGCCGACGCGTCGCGCCAGCCCGAGCATGTTGTAAGTGCCGAGGAAGCTGGTCTTGGCGGTCTTGATCGGGTTCGACTGGTAGTGCACCGGCGAGGCCGGGCAGGCGAGGTGCCAGATGCGGTCGATCTCCAGGCGGATCGGCTCGGTGACGTCGTGGCGGATCAGCTCGAAGCTGGGGTGGCCCAGCCAGTGGCGGATGTTGTCCTTGCGACCGGTGTAGAAGTTGTCGAGGCAGATCACCTCCTCGCCGGCCTCCATCAGCCGGTCGACGAGATGGGATCCGAGGAAGCCGGCCCCGCCCGTGATCAGATTGCGCCGCGTCACTCAGCCCTCACCCACCCGCCAGACGTTAAGACCCGCCGCCCGGGCGGCCGCGGCATCGGCGATGGCCCTGGCGTCGAACAGCCAGGCCGGACGGCGCATCACCGCCGCGATCGCGCCCCAGTCGAGCCGGGCGTAGTCACGCCATTCGGTGAGGATCAGCACCGCATCGGCTCCGGCGGCCGCCTCCAGCGGCGATGGCGCCGTCTGCCAGCCGCCGTCGGCCGGCGAAGAGGGCTGGCCGAGGTCCTCGGCGATCTGGGCAGCTGACACCTTCGGATCCACGATCACCAGACGGGCCCCCTCCTCGATCAGGTCCTGGCAGATGCGGATGGCGGGGGCCTCGCGGGTGTCGTTGGTGTCCGCCTTGAAGGCGAAGCCCAGCACCGCCAGCCGCTTGCCGGTGACGGTGCCGAACAGGCGCTGGACCACCAGCCGGGCGATGCGGTCCTGCTGCCAGGTGTTGAGGGTCACCACCTGCTCCCAGTAGCCCGCCACCTCTTCGAGCCCGTAGTGACGGCAGAGGTACACCAGGTTGAGGATGTCCTTCTGGAAGCAGCTGCCGCCGAAGCCGGGTCCGGCCTGCAGGAACTTGGCGCCGATCCTGGAATCGGTGCCGATGGCGCGGCCCACCTCGCGCACGTCGGCCCCGGTGGCCTCACACAGGGCGGCGATGCTGTTGATCGAGGAGATCCGCTGGGCGAGATAGGCGTTGGCGGTGAGCTTGGAGAGCTCACTGCTCCAGAGGTTGGTGCGCAGGATCCGTTCCTGGGGCACCCAGGTGCCGTAGATCCCGGCCAGGGATTCGATCGCCGCAGGGTCCTCGCCGCCGATCAGCACCCGATCGGGGGCCTCGAGGTCGGCGATCGCCGTGCCCTCGGCCAGGAACTCGGGATTGGAGAGCACGGCGAAGGTCTTGGCTTGCCGGCGATCGCCCTCCGGGCGGTTCTGCTGGGCGGCCCCCAGGATCGCCTTCACCGTCTCGGCGGTGCGGACCGGCAGGGTGCTCTTCTCCACCACGATCGTGTGGCCCCGGGCGGAGGCGGCCACCTGGCGGGCCGAAGCCTCGATCCAGCGCAGATCACTCGCCTGGCCGGCCCCCACGCCCTTGGTCTTGGTGGGGGTGTTCACCGAGAGAAACACCATGTCGGCGGCGGCGATGGCCGCATCCACCTCGGTGGTGAAATGGAGGTTGCGCCCCCTGGCCCGGCCCACCACCGCATCCAGTCCGGGTTCGTACACCGGCAGGCGGCTCAGATCCGGGTCGTTCCAGGCCGCGATCCGCTCGGCATTGAGGTCGACCACCGTGACCTGAATCCCGGGACAACGGTCGGCGATCACGGCCATCGTCGGCCCCCCCACATAGCCCGCCCCGATGCAACAGATGGTGCGAATCGGCGGATGGGCCGGGTCCATGGGGGATGGCAGTGCTGCGGGGACATTACCGCCATTGCCTGGCTTTGGCCGTGGCCGGGCGGGGAGAGGGCGGTGCCGGAGGTTAAGGACGGGTAAGTTGTGGCCGAGAGCCTGACGGGGGCCGGTCCTTGACCACGGTGCTGCTGACGGGAGGAGCCGGATTCATCGGCAGTCACACCTGTCTGACGCTGCTGGAGGCCGGTCACCGGGTGGTGGTGATCGACGACTTCAGCAACGGCCGTCCCGAAGCCCTGCGCCGCGTGAGCGAACTGGCCGGGCTGGGGGGCTGGCGGCAGCTGTCCCCGGAGCGCTGGGCCGCAGGGGATGGGGGCCCGGCCCGGTTCACCCTGCTGAAGGGGGATGTGCGCTGCCCCCTCGACCTCGACCGGGCCTTCGGGGAGGGGGAGGCGATGGGCGGCGGCGGCATCGCCGCCGTGCTCCACTTCGCCGGCCTCAAGGCGGTGGGGGAATCGATGGGCCAGCCCCTGCGCTACTGGGACGTGAACGTCGTCGGGGCGGTCCGGCTGCTGGAGGCCATGGACCGCCACGGCTGTCAGACGCTCGTCTTCAGCAGCAGCGCCACCCTTTACGGCCTCACCGACCGGGTGCCGATCCCCGAGACGGCCCCGCTGCAGCCGATCAATCCCTACGGCTACACCAAGGCCGCGGTGGAGCGGATGCTGGCCGATGTGGCCGCCAGCACCCCCGGCTGGCGCATCGCCCTGCTGCGTTACTTCAACCCGGTGGGCGCCCACCCCAGCGGGCGCATCGGCGAGGACCCCTCCGGCCCCCCCAACAATCTGTTTCCCTTCCTGTGCCAGGTGGCGGCGGGGCGCCGCCAGCGGCTGGAGGTGTTCGGTGGCGACTGGCCCACCCCCGACGGCACGGGCGTCCGCGACTACTTGCACGTCATGGATCTGGCCGAGGGCCACGGCCGGGCCCTCGAGGTGCTCCAGGCGGAGCCACCCCAGCTGCTCACCCTCAATCTCGGCAGTGGTCGCGGCCACTCCGTGCTCGATCTGGTGCGCAGCTTCGAGGCCACCAACCACCTGACCCTGCCCTACGCGGTGGTGGAACGCCGGCCGGGGGATTCCGCCATCAGCGTCGCCGATCCCCGCGAGGCGTCGCGGCGCATGGGCTGGCGGACCCGGCGCTCCCTGGCGGACATCTGCCGCGATGGCTGGGCCTGGCAGCGCGCCAATCCCGAGGGCTATCGCAGCGACAGCGATCGGCAGGCCGAGCCCGGGCGGGCCCTCATCGAGGTGCAGGGGGTGTCCTGAGGTACAGCCGCATCCCGTGGGCGTGCCGCACCAGCGGAAACCCCACCCGGGCGAGCTGGGCCGTGGAGAGCCGGTTGATGGAGAGATCGCCGTAGCGGCTGACCAGATCGGGCTGCCAGTGGTTGCTGGCCCGGGCGATCCGGCTCTCGTAGGGCGGGTAGGCATCGCGCAGCAGCACCACATCCACCCGCCGCCCATCGAGCCAGGCCCGCAGCGCGGCGGGGGAGGCCAGGGCGCTGCGCAGCCCCGGGTACTGGCCCGTCTCCACCGTGGGCGCCGCCAGCCTGGTGATGTCCCTGGCGGCCAGCGGAACCAGGCACTGGCGCATGCCCAGCACCGCGCCGACGAAGGGATCGCTCAGCAGGGTCCGGCCCTGGAGCCGCGGTTCCCGCTCGCACAGCTCCTGCAGCGGCTCGAGGATCGGCTCGATGGTGGCGCCATCCGCCGGCCGCACCTCCTCCAGGGGGGTGAGCAGGTGGGGCACCTTGGAGGCGAACACATTGGTCTCGCCCTGCAGCCCGAGCGGGACCGCCAGCACGGCGATCAGTCCGGCCAGCAGCACCATCAGGATCCCGCGTGCCCATGACAACCCCCAGAAGCGCTGCCGCCGCCCGACGGGGTCGAGGGCCCGGGCCATCGCCGGGATGCTGATCCAGAACAGACTCGTCCACACCAGCCGGTAGGCGCTGTCCGGCTCGATCAGCTTGAAGACCAGGTCGCTGACGAAGGGGGCCCACCACTCCAGCAGCACCAGCGGCGGCAGCAGCGCCAGGGCCAGCACCGCGCCGGGGACGGGACGCCGGCCCCTCCAGGCCACGGCACAGGCCAGGGACAGCCCCAGGGCCGCCAGAAACACCGGCTCCCAGGTGGCCACCGGCAGACTGGGCCAGAAATAGAAGAAGCGGTGGCCCAGAAGCCGGTAGTCGTGGACGAAGCGCATCGTCTCCGGCCAGGCGTAGAAGGAGGCGAGCCGCTCCGGCCAGGGAAGCCTGTTCAGGGCCAGCAGCACCAGGCCCGCCAGCGCCAGAGAGACCCCTAGTCGCCGCCGGGAGGGCCAGACCACCAGGCTGGCGGCCGTGGCGACGATCAGCAGGTTGACCGTCAGGAAGGCGGTCACGCCATGGGCGTGATAGGCCAGGTAAGCGGCCCCCAGCAGCAGCGCCGTCGCCGCGCCCAGCGGGCGGGCGCCCGGCCAGCACGGCCGCTGCAGCAGCCGCAGCAGCGGCGTGGCGGCGGCCAGCAGCAGGGCCAGTCCGGGCAGGGTGCCATTGAGGGCGATCTGGTGGAAGAAGGAGAAGTTCTGGTGCCCCATGCCCAGCAGGAACAGCAGGGCCGTGAGCCAGGCGAGGGCCACCCGGCCGGTGAGGCGCAGGCAGAGCTGGCAGCTGGCGGTCAGCACCAGGAAGGTGTTCAGCGCCGCCACCAGGCTGGCCCGCCATGGGGCCAGGGCGTCGGGGAAGCCGAACAGATAGCTGGCCGCGGTGAAGAACCAGTTGGCCGGGGCCCGGTAGCGCACCGGGTCGAGGCGCACCGTGTCGAGCAGGTCGCTGCCGAAATAGGTCGTGTAGTAGACGAAGCCATCGGAGGGAAACTCCAGCACCACCCCGCGCAGGGCCAGGGCGATGGCACACACCAGCGCGGGGGCCAGCACCGCCAGCAACGGCCGCCCCAGGGCCGGGTCGGCCAGCCGCTGACGCCAGCGCTGCGGCCGGATCCCCACGGTTACCGCCACCACAAGCAGGTCGATCACGACCAGCAGCCCATAGGCCTGACGCAGCGTGGGCCCCGCCGGCAGCAGGGACAGCCAGCCGATGGCGGCCCAGGAGCCCACCCCCAGCAGCAACATCTGCCAGCTGGGCCGGCGCCAGCGCCATCCCCACAGCAGCGGTGCGGCGATGGCCAGCAGCAGCGGCAGAAAGGGTTGGGTCAGCGCTGCCATTCGGCGCAGGGGAAGCCGCTGCCCCGTGACCCTAGGGGACCTGCCGGGATGGCCCGTTGCGGCGACGGCTCAGGGCCGCTCGTCCCGCAGCCGCTCCCCCCGCAGCTCCCGCAGGCGCTCCCCCAGGGCCGGTCCCGGCCGCAGGCCGGCGGCGATCAGCTCGCCCGCCGACACCGGAGAGGGGAGATGGCGCCAGCGGCACCACCAGCGCAGCAGGGGCCGCCGCGGCAGGGCCCCGCTCACCAGCGCCAGGGCGACGGCCTCGGCGGACCAGCCGGGCCGCTCCAGGAAGGGGGTCCAGGCCTCGGCCGTGGCGGGTGGCGCCTCCAGGGCCGGCCAGCCCTGACGCAGCAGGGCCAGCTGGGCCAGCAGCCGCTGCTGCCCGTGGGGGAGCTGCAGCCGTGCCGCCACGGTCACCGCCGACGTGCTGCCGGCTAGCAGGGCCGCCAGGGGAGGGAGGCCGCAGCGCCGGGCCCAGCGGAGGCGGCGGCGCCAACCCCTGTCGTTCTGCAGCGCCGGATCCACCAGCACCAGGGCGCCCCACGCCTGCAGACAGCCCAGCGCCGCCTCCCACGGTTCCCGCTCCAGCAACAGCTCCAGCTCCATCCGCAGCCGCGTGCCCAGGGCGGGCGGCACCCGTCCGCTGCCGGCGCCACGGCTCGCCTCCCCCCAGGGCCAGCGCGCCAGGGTGGCGCGGAGCTGCTCCAGGCTGGCGGGGGCCAGGCTGAACCCCAGCCGGGCGGCATAGCGGGCGGCCCGCACGATCCGGGTGGGATCGTCCTCCACACTCCTGGGGTGGAGCAGGCGCAGCTGCCGCCGGCCCAGGTCGGCCCGGCCGCCATGGGGATCGAGCAGGGACAGGCTGGGTCCAGAGCTGGCGAACACCAGGGCCATCGCGTTGATGCTGAAGTCGCGGCGGGCGAGATCCTCCTCCAGGGACCCGTCGATCACCACGGGGTTCTCCCCGGGGGCCGGGTAGGTCTCGCGGCGGGCGCTGGCCAGGTCGAGCAGGATCCCGTCCAGCTCCAGCTCGACGGTACCGAAGGCCTGGTGAAACTGGCAGAAACCCACCGCCGCGGCCGGGACATCCGCCAGCAGGGTTTCGGCCAGGCGATGGGCCGCCGGGCGCGGATCGGCCGGATCGGCCCCCGGGGCCAGCTCCACCACCAGGTCGATGTCCGGCAGGCCCCGAAGGGGATCGCGATGCACCCGATGCAGCAGCAGATCGCGCACGGCGCCACCCACGACGGCCAGCACGGCGCAATCCGCCGACCGATGGAAGGCGGCCAGCAGCCGGGGGGGCAGGGAGAGCTCTCCGGCATCGATCGCGGAGACCGTCATCGAGGCAGGCCCATGGAGCGCTGTCCAGAAGGCGCAGGGTACACTCGGGCCAACGACATCGTGCGACATCCCGATACATAAACCTCGGGAAGGTGTCCGCCTGTCATTGCTCCTGGAAGCCGCCACGGGCAGACGTCACGGGCAATCACCACAGCCCGTCGGCACGGCCAGCCGCCCGCCCATCGCCAGACCATCCACCGATGGGCCGAACCAGTGACGGCAAGCACCAACAACGACATCCAACAAGTCACATCCAAACCGCATGACTGACAGCGCCAAGAAAATCATCAAAGCGCCTCTTGGTATCTACAAAAGAATCAAGATCAAGGCGTTTATTCTGGTTGATTATCTTACGTCTCTGTGCGAGTACTGGCTTGGTCCCAACGGCTCCCGCAGCAGTCCATCGAGGCGGCTGATGCCCATTGGGAAGCCGTCCGTCGATGGCTCCACACCAACACGCATTGCTGTCTTCGTTGCCTATTCAAAGCGGCTGACACTGTCGAACAGGGCCTATCTCGAAGCGCTCAACAAAGCCGGCTTTGCAGTCCTCTACATCAACAACGAAACCACGGAGGAGGGGTCGCTTGATGCCATCAGCCAGCTGAGCTGGCGCGCCTTCAACAGGCGCAACATCGGCCGGGACTTTGGTGGCTTCAAGGACGGCATTCTGCTGCTTCTGGAGGAAGGCCACCTGCAACGATGCCAGCTCCTCTGCGTCGTGAATGATTCGATGCAGTTCATCCCAGGCAGGAATGCCGATGCCCTGGTCAGGTCCGTGGAGGCCTTCGCCAGCTCCGACCGGAAAGCCCTCTTCAGCCACATCAGCCATCAGATTCAGACCCACTATCAATCCTATTTTCAAGTTCTCAAGCCCGAAGTCTTCCTCGCCAAGCCATTCATCCGTTTCTGGAAGAACTACTTGCCTTTGTCCCATCGGGGCCACTGCATCTACAAGGGGGAAATCGAACTGTCTCAGCAGGTCTACCGACGCTTCAATCCCGTCGAGACCCTCTACACCAGCGACAAGCTACTCGAGGCCATCGAGCAGTCCTGCCCGGAGAAAACGGGAGTGCCCGCTGGGGAAGTCTTCCGGCTGATGCCCTCTCCGGCCAGGACGTCGCAGATGAAGAAGATTGGCTACTCTCTCAACCAGCTGATGGCGAAAAGCGATAAGAACGAGCATCTTTCTCGTGTGGAACTCTATAGCATTCCTGATCTGATTGAGAATGGCAATCCCAGTCACATCGCAGCTTTTCTCTATCCCTTCTATCTCCACTGTCCATTTGTGAAGCATGACCTCGGAACCGCAGGCAGCTACACGATGGCCCAGGCCATCAGCCTGTTCAAGGAAGCTCTTCTCGATTCCATGGGGGAAGAACGCCAACAGGAGATCAAGGCACTCGCGGATGAATTCCGTGATCTCATCTACGCACGTGGCGTTCCCCTGAGCTACAACAACCGGCTGCGCGAAGCCGCCTTGAAGGGCATCACAGGCGCCTTCGTCTATCCCTCCACCTATCAATGACCGGCGGGCGGGCGCTGCAGGCGATCCATTTCATCACGATCAATTATCACTGCAGTGATTTCATCATCGGGCTGATCGAGCACACGTTCGCCTCAGGGGACCCCGATCTGCACTTCATCGTCGTCAACAACTCGCCCCGGGACGCCGGCCTGCGGCACTGGCTCCCTTCCACGCCGAACCGCCAGCGGGTGACCCTGATCGAGGCCGGTGGAAATCTCGGCTTCGGCAGCGGCTGCAACCTGGGGCTCGCCCACGTGTGGCAGACCGACCGGCAGGCGGTGGCCTGGCTGATCAACCCCGATGCCCGCCTCGATGCCGGGGCGATCGCCTACGTCCGGCAGTGCCTGCGCGACGACGAACGGATCGCCCTGCTCGGCACCCGGATCCGGGACCCCCAGGGGGATGTCTGGTTCAGCCACGGCAGCTTCAACCGCTGGACCGGCCAGGTCGGCCATCGCTTCCCCGGCGACGACTGCCGCCCCCTTCCGGTGCGCACCTGGCCCACCCGCTGGATCTCCGGCTGCAGCCTGATCTTCCGCCTGGGGGTGCTGCGGGACTGCCCCCAGTTCGACCCCCGCTACTTCCTCGACTACGAGGACGCCGACATCTGCGAGCGCCACCATCGGCTCGGCTACCGCCTGCGGGTCACCCAGGCCGTGCTGGTGGAGCATCAGGTGTCCGCCATCACCCAGCGGGCCCCCCGGGCCAAGTACCAGCACGCCACCTTCAGCAAGCTCTACTTCCTGCACCGCCACGCCACGCCGCTGGCCCTGCTGCTGAACCTGATCTATTACGCCGTCCGCCCCCTGAGCTTCTGCCTCTCCGATCCGGAGCGGGCCCGGGGCCGTTGGTGGGGGCTGGGGGATTTCCTGCGCTGGTGCTGGCGGCGGCTCCTGCGCCGGCCGGAGCCGCCCCACCCGCGCACCTCCTTCACCGTTTCATCCTGAGGAAGCGGCCCGCCAGGGCCCGCAGGGTGGGCCAGCGCTGGGCCGGCGGACAGTAGCGCCAGAGGATGGCGGCCACCGCCGGCAGGTAGAGGTGGGACTTGGGGTGGAAGAAAGTGAACAGCAGCCCCCGCAGGCTGCCCAGGGGCAGGCGTTTCTGCTCGTCGCCGAAGTCGTTGAGGACCACGACCCCCGGGGTCACCCGGGCCTCGACGCCCCGGCGGACCGCCCGCATCACCCACTCGGAATCGGCGTGATAGTGGGGCAGCCAGCGGGCGTCGTAGAGGCCGACACGGCCAAAGACCTCCCAGCGGATCAGCACCCCGTTGCCCGGCATCGCCTCGGCGGGGAGCACCTCGGCGGCCGCCAGCGCCGGATCCAGCTGGCTGGCCAGCTCGTCGTGGTGGGACAGGCGCAGGAAGCGGTCCGTGCCCCAGTCGGTGCGGGTGCCCAGGGCCCAGATGCGCCCGGGCTCGGCCAGCAGGTCGATGCGGCTGCCGAGGATGCCGCAGCCGTGGCGCTGGGCCAGGGCCACCATCCGCTCCACGTAATCGGCCGGGACGACGGCGTCATCGTTGATGGTGAGCACGTAGTCGGTGCCGGCCGCCAGGGCCCGCCGCACGCCGCGGTTGGTGGCACCGGCCCAGAAATCCCTGTCCCCGGCCGCCACCACCGTCACCTTCGGATGCAGCCGGCGGATCGCCGCCACGGTGCCGTCGCTGGAGTTGGCATCGACCACCACCACCCGCAAAGCGCCGTGGGTCTGGCCGGCCATGGCGGCCAGGAAGCGCAGGGTGGTCTGGCGGCGGTTGCGGGTGGGCACCACGGCGGTGACCAGCGGCAGGGTCATGCCGGCTCGATCGGGGCCAGGCGCGGGTCGAGGATCTTCGGCCCCATGCCCTCGAACTTCACGGCGATGGAGGTCTTGTCGCCGCTGCCGAACAGGTGGGTGACCTGGCCCTCGCCGAAGCTGCTGTGCCGCACCCGATCCCCCACGGCCCAGGTGCGCGGTGCGCCGCGGCGGCGCACCGCATTGGCGGGAATGCCGGCCGACCCACCGGCCGCGACCCGCTGGCTGTCGTCCCGATCCACCCGGGTGAGCCGCTCCAGCCGCTGCTCCCGCCGCAGGGCCGCGCCGCCGCTGCGGGGGATGTCGCCCTGCAGCAGGGCCTCGGGCAGCTCGGAGAGGAACACCGAGGGCACCGCCGGCTCCCGCATGCCGCCCCAGAGCCGCCGCTCGCTGGCATGGGAGAGGAACAGCCGTTCCTTGGCCCGGGTGATGCCCACGTAACAGAGGCGACGCTCCTCCTCGAGGGCGGCGGGGTCCTCCAGGGAGCGGTAGCTGGGGAACAGGCCCTGCTCCAGCCCCACCAGGAAGACCACCGGAAACTCCAGCCCCTTGCTGGCATGGAGGGTCATCAGCGTGACCCTGTCGGCTTCGGTGTCCTTGCTGTCGGCGTCGCTGGCCAGGGCGGCGGAGGCCAGGAAGCCCTCCAGGGAACCCTCCTCGTTCTCCTCCTGATACTGCAGGGCCGCATTGACCAGCTCCTGCAGGTTGCGGCGCCGCTCCTCCGATTCATCGGTGGCCTCGGCCAGCAGTTCGGCCAGGTAGCCGCTCTGCTCCATCACCCGCTGCACCAGCTCGGAGGGGGGGGCATCCTGGAGGCGGCGGCTGAGGTCGGTGATCAGCTCCTGGAACTGCAGCACCCCCCGGGCGGAGCGGCCGGCGAGGGAGCGGACGGCCTCCGGATCGCTGACCACCTCCCACAGGGGGAGCCCCAGCTGATTGGCCGCATCGGTGAGCCGCTCGATGGTGGTCTTGCCGATGCCCCGTCGGGGCACGTTCAGCACCCGCAGCAGGCTGACGGTGTCGGCCGGGTTGACCAGCAGGCGCAGGTAGGCGAGCACATCCTTGATCTCGCGCCGGTCGTAGAAGCGCAGGCCCCCCACCACGATGTAGGGGAGCCCCCAGCGCACCAGCGACTCCTCCATGGCGCGGGACTGGGCGTTGGTGCGGTACAGCACGGCCATGTCGCCCCAGCGCAGATCGGGGTGGGACGCCTCCAGCATCCGCATCCGGTGCACCACCGCCTCGGCCTCGGCGATCTCGTCGTCGCAGCGGGTGAGGCTGATGGGCTCCCCCTCGCCGCGGGTGGGGCGCAGCACCTTGTCGATCCGCTCGCTGTTGTTGGCGATCAGGGCGTTGGCCGCCTCCAGGATCGTGGCGGTGGAGCGGTAGTTCTCCTCCAGCTTCACCATCGTGCCGGTGTCCCCGTCGAGGGAGCCGTCGCCGAACTCCTTCTGGAAGCCCATCAGGATCGTGAAGTCGGCGGCCCGGAAGCTGTAGATGCTCTGGTCGGCGTCGCCCACCACGAACACCGAGCGCCCCTCCCAGTCGTCGAATGTTTCGGGGGGATGGCCGTTGGCCACCAGCAGCTTGATCAGGTCGTACTGGGTGCGGTTGGTGTCCTGGTACTCGTCCACCAGCACGTGGCGGAAGCGGCGGTGCCAGTAGTGGCGGATCTGCTCGTTCTGCTGCAGCAGCTGCACCGGCATCAGCAGCAGGTCGTCGAAGTCGAGGGCGTTGTTGGCGGCCAGGGCGCGGCGATAGCGGCGGTAGGCCTCGGCCTCATGCTTGCCGCGGGGGCCGGGGTGCTCCTCCTCGAGCCGCTCCGGCAGCCAGCCCTGGTTCTTGGCACTGCTGATCGCCCAGCGCACCTTCTTGGGCTCGAAACGCTTGGGGTCGAGCTGCATCTCCTGGGTGACGATCTCCTTGACCAGGCTCTGGGCGTCGCTCTCGTCATAGATGGAGAACTGGCGCGTCCAGGTGAGTCCCTCGGGGTCGCGGAACTTGTCGATGTCGAAGCGGAGCAGCCGGGCGAACAGGGCGTGGAAGGTGCCGATCCAGAGGTCCTTGATCACCTCCCGGTAGATACGGCTGCGCAGCTGCTTCTGCTCCCGGGCCGGCAGGGTGCTCCAGGGCTGGCCGAACTGGCTCTGGGCCAGCCGCTGGGCCAGCAGCACCTCCAGCCGCTCCTTCATCTCCCGGGCGGCCTTGTTGGTGAAGGTGACCGCCAGCACCTGGGCCGGATCGACGCCGTGGTGCCCGATCAGATGGGCGATCCGGTGGGTCAGGGCCCGGGTCTTGCCGCTGCCGGCCCCGGCCACCACCAGCAGCGGGCCGGTGTGGTGATCGACCGCCCGCCGCTGGGCCTCGTTCAGACCGGCCAGAAAACTCACAGGCTCCGGCGGAGAAGGTTGAAATCGGACCCTAGCAGCCCCCTCCCGATGGGCGGGCCGGTCCCGACAGATGCGGGTCGCTCAGCTAGAGAAGGCGGCGCGAGTCTGTCGATGGGAGCAATAGCCTTCCAGCCACAGATTCCTCCTCAACACCATCAACCGAGCGGGCTGGATAGGCGGCGTTCAAAGGAGGCCAGATCATTGAAGGTATCCGAGCGCTGGCGGAGCTGGTCGAAGGTTCCAGAGGCCTTGATGCGCCCAGCCTCGAATTCGAAGATGCAATCCGAGCGCATCACGGTGGAGAGCCGGTGAGCGATCACCACCAGGGTGCAGCGGCGTCCGATCACCTCGATGGCATCCATCACCTCGGATTCGGTGCGGTTGTCGAGAGCACTGGTGGCCTCATCCAGCACCAGGAACTTGGCATTGCGGTAGAAGGCGCGGGCCAGGGCCAGCCGTTGCCGCTGGCCTCCGGACAGACGGATGCCGTTGTCACCAATCGGCGTGAACAGACCGAGGGGGAGGTCGGCGACGATGTCGGCGAGCTGGGCGGCCTGGAGGGCCTCCCAGACCCGCATCTGATCGACCTCATCGACCTCCTCGGCGAAGGCGATGTTCTCGATGATGTTGCTGTTGAGCAGGTTGATCGCCTGGGGAACGTAGGCGCAGTTCGCCTGCCAGGCCGGTACATCGGCCTCGTCCACATCGATGCCGTCCAGCTGGAGGGTGCCCGAGGTGGGACGCAGCAGGCAGAGGAGCTGGTTGGCCGTGGTGGTCTTGCCGCTGCCGGTGGCACCGACGAAGGCGACACGGGACCCCACCGGAATCGACATGGAGACGTCACGAAGGACATCCGTGTCCGACCCGGGATAGCGATAGGAGATGTTGTTGAGACGGATCACCCGTTTGGGCATCACACCATCCGGGGAGGGCACACCCTCGGAGCGAATCGTGAGGCGGGCCTCGGGAAGCTCGATCAGCTTGAGCGTTTCCTCCAGGTCGGGCAGGCCGGCCCGCAGGGAGGTGATGGCGCGGAAGCTGTCCTGCAGGGGAGGGGTGAGCTTGAGGGAGGTGACCGCCACCGTGGCCAGGAACGGAATGATCTTCAGCAGCGCCCCAGGGTCGGGATTCGAAAGCAGGGGCAGCATCCCGGCCGCGAAGATCATCGTGATCCCGAGCGGCTCGATCAGGGCTCGCGGGGTCTCGGGCAGGACATCAGCCTTCCAGATGAAGGGGATGGTTTCACGGCCGGCCTGTTGGTAATGGCGCTCGAAGTAGGGCTCCGAGCCGGTGAGCTGCACATCGAGAATCGTGCGCATCGATTCCGAAAGGATCGTGTTGGTGCGCACCTCCAGCAGGATCCTCTGACGGGCGGCAAAGCGCAGGAACGGGGTGATGGCGGTGGAGATGAGCAGATAGCCGCCCAGCAGGCCAACGATCAGCACAACGGCCATCAGCTTGCCGACGATCAGCATCCCGGCGGAGAGCAGGGCGATCACGAACACACCACTGGCCAGCTGCAGCAGGGGCAGCACGACGATGTCGGCGACGCGCGACACGTTGATGAGAACCATCGAGGAGATATCTGACTTCGATTCGCCCAGAAAGTAGACATAGGGCTGGGCGATCAACTTGCGCTGCGCCATATCCGATAGATCGCGCCAGATTGACGCCTTGAGCCGCAGCTGAAACGCCCGCAGCAGCAGCTTGGAGAGCGAGGAAAACCAGGCGGCCGCCACGAAGGCCACCACCAGCACCACCACCTTGACCCGGGGATCTTCCGGTACCAGGCCCTCCCAGGGGATGGAGGGGCGGTTCTCTCCGCCGACGACGACCGTGAACAGGCGAGCCACCAGGGCCACCACCACCAGATCGGCCACCCCGGCGAGGATCGCCAGCGGGATGAGACGCATCAGCGCCCGCTTGCGGCGACGCGGCAATTGGGCCAGAAGTCGCACCAAACTCTTGAAGGTTTGGCTTTTGCGAAACATCTGGTCAGACTTTTGCGGAAATCGTACCCGTGCGGCCAGAAGGGCCGTCGCCACGCCAGCCAGTCAGTTCAGTGATCGCCACATGGCCGAAAACCGGCGCCGCCACTGGTCGATCCGCAAGGCCAGCAGGGGGGGCGAGCGCAGCGGCGACGCCCCTCCCCGCAGCAGGTGGGTCCAGTGGGCGTCGATGGCCTCCAGGGCCGAATGCCAGCGTTCCTGCAGCACCGGCTCGCTGCAGGCCTCCAGCAGGCTGGCGAGGCGGCCCGGCGGCGGCAGCCACGCCAGCGGGTCGGCCACCGCCGCCTGGATCCGCTCCAGGTCGTTCTCCAGGCTGCCGCAGCCGATCTGGTGGCCCACCACCCCCGGGTCAAGGCTGTCGGCCAGGGCGTGGTTGAGGCTGCTGAACACCACGCAGCCGCAGGCCATGGCCTCCAGCGGCGGCAGGCCGAAACCCTCGCTCACCCCCCGGCCGCGCCAGTAGTCGGCGGAGTCGTAGAGCACGACGGCCGCGCTGTTGAACAGGTCCACCAGGTCGTCCACCCAGCCGCTCTGCACCTCCACCCGCAGCCCCCGCCGGCGCAGGGCCGGCACCAGCCGCTCCAGGACATAGCGGCTGTTCTTGCGCTGCTGCACGAGCACATCGATGGGGCGGCCGACGCCCGCGGGGGCCGCCCGATTGCCCCGCTCCAGCCACTGGGGCTGGAGGGCGTTCGGCACCAGGAACAGGGGATGGCGGGGGGCCCTGTCGCCCCAGTAGCCGAGGGTGTTGCGGCTCACCGCCAGCACCGGCACCCCGGGCGGCAGCGAAAACCCGTAGCCGCTGCTGTGGGCGTGGTAGGCCACGGGCCGTCCCAGCAGCTGCCGCATCAGGCGGGGCACATCAAAGCCCCAGCTGACGACCCAGAGGGCGTCCCCAGGCGCCGACTCCCGGGCCAGCAGGTCAGCCAGGAACGGGTGGTCGGGCTCACGGTTCCGGTAGGTGACCACCTCGGTGGGGGTCAGCTGGGAGGTCAGCCGGGCGGTCTGCAGTTCCACCAGCAGGCCACCGCCGCGGAAGCGGCCGGTGGTGCCGGGAAGCAGGAAGCGGATCGGGCGCACGCGGTTCGAAAGGGCGGCGGCCGCCGCCGGCCTGGCAAACCTAGGCGGGCACGGCCTCGGTGCTGCCGGTGCGGGTGCGGCGGGTGAGGAAGCCGAACAGCACCTTGCCGATCGCCGCCACCAGATTGCCTTCCAGCTCCTGGAACATCTTCATGTTGCAGTGGAAGGCCTCATTGGCCTCCGCCACGATCCGGTCGGCCATGGCCTGGTCGATGGGCAGGCTGTCGAGGGTGGCGCGGTAGTTGGCCTTGAAGGCCTTCTCGTCGTCGATGGCGTCGAATTCGTAGAAGCGCAGGCCATCGTGCTCCCCCAGGTTCATCGCCTTCTGGGCGATGTTCTTGAGGATCTGGCCACCGGAGAGGTCGCCGATGTAGCGGGTGTAGTGGTGGCCGACCAGCAGTTCGGGGCACTCCCGCGCCACCTGGTGCAGGCGGGCCACATACTCCTGGGCCCCGGGGGTGGCGCGGATCTGCTGGCGCCAGTCACCGCCGAAGTAGAAGGTGAGATCAGCCTCGAGGGACTCGCGGCGGTTGAGCTCGGGGGAGGCGATCGGACCGACCACCGGATGGTCGGCCAGCTTGCCGATCTCCTCCTCCATGGCGCTGTAGACGAACCACAGGTCGGCCACCAGGGTGCGATAGCTGGCCTTGTCGACGACCCCCTTGAGGAAACAGCTCACGAAGCCGGTGTTCTCGGCCATGGTGTGGGCTTTCTTCGTTCCCTCACGGAGTTGGGAAGCAAGGGCGACGGGCATGGGATCGGGAGGCTGCGCGGGCAGACGTCCAAACGTAGGTGGGGCCTGCAGGACGGCGCGGCAAGGTTGCGAAGGATTACGCGGCCCGGCTGCCGCCGGCCGACACATCGCCGAAGAGATCGAACAGCTCGCGGCACACCTGCTGCAGCACGCCGACCACCTCCTCACTGGGGAGATGGGAACCCGACGGCTGCCAGTCCCCCACCGTGGCCAGGCGCCAGCGCTCCGATTCGTAGGTGAGGCCGCGGATCAGCACGCCGAGCAGCCGTGGCCGTTCGCCGGACCCGACCGGCGCCCGCTCCAGACGCAGCTGCACCAGCAGCGAGCGGCACTGCAGACGGGGACTCCAGCCGGGGAAGTGGAAGGAGAGATCCAGCGTCTCCCGTTCATCGAAGGCCCGGGTGAGGGGATCGTCGCGCCAGGGGGTGAGGTTGGCCCGGGCGGCGGGGAAATGCAGGCGGAAGTGCCCCACCACCGCGGCGATCGCGGCGGCCAGTTCCACCGATCGGGCCTGGTCGGCCGCATTCATGCCGTTTCCCCTGAGCAGAAAGCCAATGTCCCCGAAACCTAGGCTCATCGGCGCGTTCCGTGCCGACTCAATGGCCACATACGAGAAGCTCACCGTCCCAGCCAGCGGCACGGCGATCCGATTCGAGGGCGGCCAGCCGATCGTTCCCAACGACCCGATCATTCCCTTCATCCGCGGCGACGGCACCGGCGTGGACATCTGGCCCGCCACCCAGCGGGTGCTGGACGCGGCCGTGGCCAAGGCCTACGGCGGCGAGCGCCGCATCGAGTGGTTCAAGGTGTATGCCGGCGACGAGGCCTGCGAGCTCTACGGCACCTATCAGTACCTGCCCCAGGACACCCTCACGGCGATCGAGCAGTACGGGGTGGCCATCAAGGGCCCCCTCACCACCCCGATCGGCGGCGGCATCCGCTCCCTCAACGTGGCCCTGCGCCAGATCTTCGACCTCTACTGCTGCGTGCGGCCCTGCCGCTACTACGACGGCACCCCCAGCCCCCACAAGCGGCCCCAGGACCTGGATGTGGTGGTCTACCGCGAGAACACCGAGGACATCTACATGGGGATCGAATGGGAGGCGACGGATCCTGTCTGCCTCGAGCTGATCGCCCACCTCAATGACACGGTGATCCCCGCCAACGGCAAGCTGGGCAACCGCCGCATCCCGGCAGGGGCCGGCATCGGCATCAAGCCGGTGAGCAAGGCCGGCACCCAGCGCCATGTGCGCAAGGCCATCCGCCACGCCCTGGGGCTGGAGGGCGCCAAGCGCCACGTGACCCTGGTGCACAAGGGCAACATCATGAAGTTCACGGAGGGGGCCTTCCGCGACTGGGGCTATGAGCTGGCCACCACCGAGTTCCGCGACCAGTGCATCACCGAACGGGAGAGCTGGATCCTGGGGAACCTGGAGGAGAAGCACGGCCTCAGCATCGAGGACAACGCCCGCCTGATCGAACCCGGCTACGACAGCCTCACCCCCGAGAAGAAGGCGGCTGTCGACGCGGAGGTGAAGGCCGTGATCGACGCCATCGGCGCCAGCCACGGCGACGGGAAATGGAAAGCGATGGTGATGGTCGACGACCGCATCGCCGACAGCATCTTCCAGCAGATCCAGACCCGGCCCCAGGAGTATTCGGTGCTCTGCACCCTCAACCTCAACGGCGACTACATCTCCGACGCGGCGGCGGCGGTGGTGGGCGGCCTGGGCATGGCACCGGGGGCCAACATCGGCGACAACGCGGCGATCTTCGAGGCCACCCACGGCACCGCCCCCAAACACGCCGGCCTCGACCGCATCAACCCCGGATCGGTGATCCTCTCCGGCGTGATGATGCTCGAGTACATGGGCTGGCAGGAAGCCGCCGACCTGATCACCGCCGGGATCAGCGCCGCGATCGCCAACAAGGAGGTCACCTACGACCTCGCCCGGCTGATGGAACCCCGCTCCGAGGCCGTCAGCTGCTCCGGCTTCGCCGAAGCCGTGGTGCGCCACTTCGGAGGGTGAGGGCAGGGGGCGAGCCTCCACCCTCAAGGAGCTGGTCGGAGTGGGCCTGCGGATCCATGGCCACCGCTTTATGGTCCAACCCTGATCCGTCATCCTCGGGATGCTGTCTGCAAGGAACTGGAAGTCCCAAGCGACTGGACAGTTGATCAGGGTGCTGCCGAAGCGGGTGCAATTGGCCACCTGCTACCGCCAGGTGAATGGGTTCGCTCCCGACCTTCGCCACCCCCGGTTGCTGAGTGAACGGATCCTGCATCGAATCCTGACGGACCGCGATCCACTGCTGCACACCTTCTGCGACAAGATCGCCGCGAAGGAGTGGATCGCGGCCCGCATTGGATCGGACCGTACCCCGCGCACTCTGGCGGTCGCCGAGAGCCTTGAGGCCCTGACCGCCCAGCCCCTGCCGGAGCGCTGGATGCTCAAGGCCAGCCACGGATCCGGTTGGTACCAGCTAGTGGCCGCCACCACCCAGGGCCTCGATGCGCTAGTGCAGGAGCAGGCACGCCGCTGGTTGGCCGCCGACTTCGCCGATGCGTACCAGGAATGGGGCTACAGGGGGGTGCCGCGCCGGCTCCTGGCCGAGGAGATGCTCAGCTTCGGCGGCGGACAGTGCACGGAAATCAGCGCGTTCTGCTTCCGCGGCCGGGTCGGGGGGGTGCGACTGTTCCGACAGGAATCCGCTCTTGCCCCCCGCCGCAGCATCCAGCGGCATCTGCCTCGCGCCAAGGAACTGTTCCTCGATGGGGCCCTCCAGCCCCTGCCGCTGGTGCGGCCGCACTACGAGCACTGGCCGGCCCTCAGCGGCACCGACCGTCAGCCGCTGGGGGACTTCCTTGCCCTTGCGGAGAAGCTCTCCGTCGAGACATCCTTCCTGAGGGTCGACGGCTACATCAGCGAACGGGGTGCCCTAGTGGGCGAACTGACGCCCTACCCGGGGGCTGGGATCTGGCTGAGGCTGCCGCGGGAGTGGGATGCCTGGTTCGGCGCCTTCTGGAACTGAACGGCCACGGGCGTGGGGCCCGCGCGAGCGATCACAATGGGCCCCATGAGCCTTCCGTCCATCGCGACCAGCGGATCCCCGGCTGCCGGGGCGCCCGGGGCCGGCTTCATCGCCGCCGACCCCTGCGTCCACTGCGGCTTCTGCCTGCCCACCTGCGCCAGCTACCGGGTGCTGGGCACCGAGATGGACTCACCCCGGGGACGCATCCATGCCCTCAAAGCCATCGACGCCGGGGAGCTGGTGCTCGATGCCACGGTGGCGAAGCATTTCGACACCTGCCTGGGCTGTTTCGCCTGTGTCACCGCCTGCCCGGCGGGGGTGCGCTACGACGAACTGATCGAGACCATGCGGCCGCGGCTGAACGCCCCCGAGCTGCGCAGCCCCGGCCAGCGCACCTTCCGACGCCTGCTGTTCGCCCTGCTCCCCTACCCCGGGCGGCTGCGGGCCCTGCTGGCCCCCCTGCGGGCCTACGCCGGCACGCCCCTGCAGGCCCTGGCGCGCCGCAGCGGCCTCACCCGCCTGTTCGGTCCGCAGATCGCGGCGATGGAGACCCTGCTGCCGCCCCTGCCCGCCCAGTCCTTCCGTGACGACTGGCCCGTGCTGGTGGCGGCGGTGGGGCCCCGCCGCCACCGGGTCGGGCTGGTGCTCGGCTGCGTGCAGCGGGTCTTCGAGCCGGGGGTGAACGCCGCCGCCGTCCGGGTGCTGGCCGCCAACGGCATCGAGGTGGTGATTCCCCCTGATCAGGGCTGCTGCGGGGCCATGACCCACCACCAGGGCGAACTGGAGCAGACCCGGGAGCTGGCGGCGGCCCTGATGGCCAGCTTCGAAGCGGTGATCGGCCCGGGGCGACCGGCCGGCCCCGAACCCCTTGATGCCCTGCTGGTGGCCGCCTCGGGCTGCGGTCACACCCTGAAGGCCTACGACCAGATCCTCGGCACCCGCCACCCCGTTCTGGGGAGGGTGGCCGACCTGCAGGAATTCCTCGACACGGTCGGGCTCAGCGAGGGCTTCCAGGCGGGTCTGCGGCCCCTGCTCCACGACGACGGCACCCCCGCCAGCGCCGAGCGCCCCGTGCAACTGGCTTATCACGATGCCTGCCACCAGCTCCACGGCCAGGGCCTGGCGGCCCAGCCCCGGCGCCTGCTGGGCCGGATTCCCCATGTGCGGATCCGCGAGGCCACCGAAGCCGGCGTCTGCTGCGGCAGCGCCGGCATCTACAACCTGGTGCAGCCGGAGGAGGCCGCCGAACTGGGGCGGATCAAGGCCGCCGATCTGAGCGGCACGGGCGCCCAGCTGGCCGTGAGCGCCAACATCGGCTGCACGCTGCAGATCCGCCAGGCGATGGGGGCGCAGCCGCGACCGCTGCCGGTGGTCCATCCGATCGAACTGCTCGATCGCAGCTACGCCGGTCCGGCCTGAGTGTCCATCCAGCGCCAGGCCTCCCACAGGGTGCCCGGGTCGCCGAGATTGCCGGGGAAGGTGAGCACGGGCAGGGGCTCCTTCCGGGCATCAGGGGCTGGCTCGGTGGCGCCGTCGGTGGCAGCCAGCACCAGCGACAGGCCCGGCAGCAGCTGTCCCTGGAGCTCCACCAGCTCCAGGGACAGCCCGTCGGCCAGGAGGGTGTGGGTGGTGATGCCCCCCTTGCTGATCAGATAGCCCAGGGCGGGAGCCACGGCGGCGGCCAGCCGGGCCATCACCCCCGCCAGGGCCAGGCCCAGCGCCCGGCGCTCGCCGGCATGGCGGCAGCGGGCCTCGCCACGGCTGGTGTAGAGCACCGGCGTGCGGCCCCCGGCCAGCACCTCCGCCAGGCGCCGCCCCCAGGCCTGCTCCAGGGAGGCCAGCAGCAGGGCGGGTTCCGGGCCCTCCAGCAACCGCTGGACCTTGGCCACCTCCAGTTCCACCCCGACGCAGTCAGGCTCCGCCAGCAGCCGTTCGAGCTGCCGGTCGGCCAGGGGCACGTGGGAGCCCACCAGCACCAGCCCCGGCAGGGGGCCGGCGCCGCCACGGCGGCGCAGTCCGGCCAGGGCCGCCGGCGCCAGCGGCTGGGGCGGCAGCGACGCCAGGGCCTGGATCAGGCTGGCGGCGCTCTGGAACAGGAAGCGCCGGGGGCGCCCAGCACCGGGGCCATCGCCTCGGCCGATGGCGGGGCCCTGCTCCGCCGGGGATCCCGCGATCAGGCAGCGCACCGCGGCGGCCAGGGACGCCAGCTGGCCCTCGGAGGCGCCGTCCACCGCCACGCAGACATTGCGCTCCAGGCGGGCCAGGCGGCGGAGGAGGGCGGGGCCGCCGGTCTCCAGTTCCCGCCAGCCGATGCGGTCCACGGCGCTGGCCGGGATGCGGCCGCCGCTCTTCTCCTCCACCCAGTCCGGCAGATGGCTGGTGCCGTAGGCGAACAGTCCGTCCCGGGCGAAGGGGCTCTCGTGCACGGGCCGGCCCTGGAGCCGATGCACCCCATCCACCGTGGTGCGCCCCCCCTCGAGGAAGGCCGGCACCAGCAGGGTGGCGTCGAAGGGGCCAAGTTCGGCGGCGATCACCTCCACCTCCAGCGGGAAGTGCCCCCGCAGGGTGGAATCGCCGCGGCTCACCACGATCCAGCCGCCGATGCGGCCGGCGGCGACGGCCTGGGCAAGGGCGGGCCCCAGGGCGCGGCAGATCTCCCGCACCCGCTCCGCCGCCGCCGCCGGCGCCAGGGCGCGGGTGTTGGCCAGCAGGAACAGCAGCGGCGACGGGTGGGCCAGGCCGGCCGCCAGGGTCCCGGCGTCCCAGCGCAGCAGCAACGGACAGCCGTGCACGGTCTGGGAGCCGGTGGGGTCGTCGTCGATGACGACGATCTTGAGCCCGGGTCCGGGGTCGAGCGTTGCCTGCGCCATGGCACCATCGTGCCGTGATGCGACCTGAGCCCAGTGAGCTGCAGGAGCTGGTGCGGGACCTGCACCGGCAGGGTTCCGCCTGGCTGCCGGCGGGCCTGGGCACCCGGCTCGACTGGGGCCCGCCCCTCCAGGCCCCTTGCACGGTGGTCAGCTGCGCTGCCCTGCGGGGCGTGCGGGAGTTCAATCCCGGCGACTTCACCATCACCGTGGCCGCTGGCACACCACTGGTGGAGGTGCAGGACGCGCTTGGACACCAGGGGCAGTGGCTGTCCGTGGATGCCCCCTGGGGAGACGACGATGGCGCCGCCGCCGGCAGCATCGGCGGCCTGGTGGCCCGGGGCCTGGCGGGGGGCTACCGCCAGCGCTACCTGGGGGTGCGCGACCAGCTGATCGGCCTGGCGCTGATGCGGGCCGACGGGGTGACGGCCAGGGCCGGCGGCAAGGTGGTCAAGAACGTGGCCGGCTACGACCTGATGCGGCTGTTCACCGGCAGCTGGGGCTCCCTGGGCCTGATCACGGAGCTGACCCTCCGCACCCTGCCCCGGCCGCCCCTGCGGCGCAGTGTCTGCTTCCAGGGGGGGGCGGAGGACCTGGCCGGCCTCAGCCGCTGGCTGCTGGGCTCCAGCCTCAGCCCGGAGCGGATCGACTGGTGGAACGGCAGCCTCGCCGCCGCTGCCGGGCTGGACCCGGATCCCCTGCTGCTGATCGGCCTGGCCAGCGTCGATGCCGCCACCCTCCAGGAGCAGGTGCGCTGCCTGCAGGAGCGCTGCAGCCTTCCGGCCCGGGTGCTGGATGGCGCCAGCACCGGCGCCTGGCTGGCCCGCGCCCGGGGGGGCAGCGGCGCCGAGCCTGCGGCCCCCGCACCTCC
>NZ_JAGQBM010000022.1:0-44047 GCF_024345635.1 Cyanobium sp. Lug-B | reverse complement strand
CCGGCCCCGGCCACCCCCGGGGCCACGCCGGCCCCCGCGGCCCCGGCGTCCCCGGCCCCCGCCAGTCCACCGGCGCCGCCCGCACCGCCCAGCAACTGAAGCCGGGCTTCAGAGCCGGGCGACGGCGGCCCGGGTCTCCTTGGCGATCTGCTTGTTCTTCTCATCCGCGCGCTTGTCGTGCAGCTTGCGGCCCTTGCCCAGGCCGATGGTGATCTTGATCCAGGAGCCCTTGAGGTGCAGGTTCAGGGGGATCAGGGTGAGGCCCTTCTGGTCGAGGGCGACACGCAGCTTGTCGATCTCGCGGCGGTGGGCCAGCAGCTTGCGCACCCGCAGCGGCTCGTGGTTGAAGAACTTGCCGGCGTGGCTGTGGGGGGAGATGTGAACGTTGTGAAGCTGCATCTCGCCGTTGCGGATCAGGCAGAAGCCGTCGCGCAGGTTCACCTGGCCGGCCCGGATTGATTTCACCTCGGTGCCCAGCAGCTCGATGCCGGTCTCAAGGGTTTCGAGAATCTCGTACTGGTGACGGGCCAGGCGGTTGTCGGCCAGCAGCCGGTTGGCCGGGTCGGCGCCCTTGGCGCCACCACCCTTCCTGCCGGGCCCCTTCGCCATCGCCGAGTTCCTGATCACCTGGGAGCTCCCCGACCCTAGGCAGCAGCCGGTACCCTCCAACCATGGCGATCATCTCTTCGGGAGGAACGGCCGCACCCGCTCCCTTGGGGCCGCGGTCCGGGGCGGCTGCGGAGCGGCTCGTGGACCCGACCGCCGCCGTCGAGGAGCCCCCCGTGCGGGAGGACGGCCTGCGGCCCCGCCGTCTGGATGACTACATCGGCCAGAGCGAGCTGAAGCAGGTGCTGCGCATCGCCGTCGAGGCCACCCGCCGCCGCCAGGAGGCCCTCGACCACGTGCTGCTCTACGGCCCCCCCGGCCTCGGCAAGACCACCATGGCCCTGGTGCTGGCCGAGGAGCTGGGGGTTCGCTGCCGGATCACCAGCGCCCCGGCTCTGGAGCGCCCGCGCGACATCGTCGGCCTGCTGGTGAACCTGCAGCCCCGTGAGGTGCTGTTCATCGATGAGATCCACCGGCTCAACCGGGTGGCCGAGGAGATCCTCTACCCCGCCATGGAGGATTTCCGCCTCGACCTCACCGTCGGCAAGGGCACCACGGCCCGCACCCGCAGCCTGGAGGTGGCCCCGTTCACCCTGGTGGGGGCCACCACCCGCGCCGGTTCGCTGAGCTCGCCGCTGCGGGATCGCTTCGGCCTGATCCAGCGGCTGGAGTTCTATGGCCTCGATGACCTCGAGGCGATCGTGGTGCGGGCCGCCGGCCTGCTGCAGCTGGCCCTGCAGCCCTGCGCCGCCCAGGAGGTGGCCCGCCGCTGCCGGGGCACGCCCCGCATCGCCAACCGGCTGCTGCGCCGGGTGCGGGACGTGGCGGCGGTGGGGGGCCACGGCCGGATCGATGCGGCGCTGGTGGAGGAGGCCCTGTCCCTGCACCGGGTGGACGGCCGCGGCCTCGATGCCAGCGACCGGCGCCTGCTGGGCCTGATGCTGGAGACCTATGGCGGCGGGCCGGTGGGGCTGGAAACCCTGGCGGCGGGGCTGGGGGAGGATCCCGCCACCCTTGAAGCGGTGGTGGAGCCCTACCTGCTGCAGCTGGGCTTCCTGCAGCGCACGCCCCGGGGGCGGGTCGTCACCCCCGCCGGCCGCGCCCACCTCGACGGTGCCTCCGCGGTGGCGGCATGAGACGGCGCGCAGTGGCGGTGCTGCCCCTGCTGGTGCTGCTGGTGGGGCTGCTGGCCTGGCCGCCGGCCCTGCGGGCCGATGGCGGCGCAGGGGCGGGAGCAGCGGTGGGGGCGACGTCGCTGCCGGCCCTGTTCGAGCAGGCCCTGGCCGCCAGCCGCGAGGGTCATTTCGGCGAGGCCCTGCCGCTGTGGGACCGGGTGGTGGATCTGGCGCCCGAGGACGCTTCGGCCTGGAGCAACCGCGGCAACGTGCAGCTGGCCCTGGGGGATGCCAGGGCGGCGATCGCCGACCAGGACCGGGCCATCGCCCTGGAGCCCGCCAGCGCCGACCCCCACCTCAACCGGGGCACCGCCGAGGAGGCCCTGGGCCTTTGGCCGGAGGCCGCCGCCGACTACGCCTGGATCCTGGAACGGAATCCGGAGGATGCCTCCGCCCTCTACAACCTGGGCAACGTGGAGGGCTCCCGGGGCGACTGGCCGGCGGCCCGCGCCTGTTTCGAGGCGGCCGCCGCCGCCCGGCCGGGCTTCGCCATGGCCCGCTCCAGCGCCGCCCTGGCCGCCTTCCAGCTGGGGGACACCACGGTGGCGGAGAAGCAGCTGCGCGACCTGATCCGCCGCTACCCCCTGTTCGCCGATGCCCGCGCCGGCCTGACGGCGCTGCTGTGGCGGCGGGGGGCCCGGGGCGAGGCCGAGAGCCACTGGGCCGCGGCCTCCGGGCTCGATCCCCGCTACCGGCAGGAAGAATGGCTGTTGCAGATACGGCGCTGGCCGCCCGTGCCCGTGCAGGCTCTGGCCCAGTTCCTGGCCCTGGCCTCCTGAACCGGCTTCGACCCCTCGGCCTCCCCCTCCGCCCATGACCCCGCTGTCCGTCTCCCCCATCGCCGCCCGTGGTGGCCCTGCCGAGGGGGGGGATGGGGCCTGGGACGCCCTGGGGCTGGAGGACACCCTGCGGTCGCTGCTGCCGGAGCTGATCCAGATCCGCCGCCACATCCACCGCCACCCCGAGCTGAGCGGCCACGAACAGCAGACCGCCGCCCTGGTGGCCGGGGAGCTGCGGCGCTGGGGCTGGGAGGTGCGGGAAGGGGTGGGCCGCACCGGGGTGGTGGCTGAGCTGGGGCCGGTGGGGGCGCCGCTGGTGGCCCTGCGGGCCGACATGGATGCCCTGCCGATCGAGGAGCGCACCGAGCTGCCCTATGCCTCCAGCCGCCAGGGCCTGATGCATGCCTGCGGCCACGACATCCACACCACCGTGGGCCTGGGGGTGGCGCGGCTGCTGGCCGGGATGGCGGATCGGCTCACGGCCCGGGTGCGGCTGCTGTTCCAGCCGGCGGAGGAGACGGCCGAGGGGGCGGCCTGGATGCGGGCCGACGGGGCGATGGAGGGGGTGCAGGCCCTGTTCGGGGTGCACGTGTTTCCGAGCCTGGAGGTGGGCACGGTGGGGGTGCGCAGCGGCAGCCTCACGGCCGCGGCGGGGGAGCTGGAGGTGGAGGTGCTGGGGGAAGGGGGCCACGGCGCCCGCCCGCACCAGAGCACCGATGCGATCTGGATCGCCGCCCGGGTGGTGAGCGGGCTGCAGGAGGCGATCAGCCGGCGGCTGGATCCGCTGCATCCGGTGGTGGTCAGCTTCGGGCTGATCGAGGGGGGCAAGGCCTTCAACGTGATCGCCGACCACGTGCGGCTGCTGGGCACCGTGCGCTGCCTGGACCTGGAGGTGCACGCCCAGCTGCCGGGCTGGATCGAAGACACCGTGCATGCGCTCTGCAAGGGCCATGGCGGTGAGGCCCGGGTGCATTACCGCTGCATCTCGCCGCCGGTTCACAACGACCCGGAGCTCACTCAGCTGGTGGCCGATGCGGCCGTGGCGCTGCTGGGCCGCTCCCGGGTGCAGTGGCTGGAGCAGCCGTCGCTGGGCGCCGAGGACTTCGCCCAGCTGCTGGAGGGCACCCGCGGCACCATGTTCCGCCTGGGGGTGGCCGGGCCGGGCGGCTGCACGCCCCTGCACAGCAACAGCTTCGATCCGGATGAGGGCTGCCTGGAGGTGGGCATCAAGGTGCTCACCCTCAGCCTGCTGCGCTGGATGGAGCAGCCGGTTTGAGCGGCCGTCGGCCCTCCCGCTTCCGGGCGGCGCTGCTGGCGCTCTCCTCGCCGCTGCTGATCCTGCTGGCCCTGCTGGTGCTGCTCACCCGCCAGGGGACCGACCGGCTGCCGGCGGTGCCCGCCCTGGTAATCGGCGCCGGCCTGCTCACCACCAGCTGGATCCGGCGGCGGCGGCGCCGGGCCGAGCTGTTGCGGGCCCTGCGCCAGGGGCCCCCAGCCTGCGGCGCGCTGCGCCAAGGTGAAGGATCCCCGCCCTGATCCCCGTGAGTGACTCCACCCCCGATCTGGAAGCGGCCCGGCAGGCGATCGCCTCGGGCGATCCGAGCCGGGCCATGCCCGCCCTGGCGGGGTTGCGGGGGGTGGAGCCGGAGGCGGCGATCCCGCTGCTGCTGCTGGGGCTGGAGCAGACCACCTTCGTGATCCGCTCACTGGCCTGCGCCGGGCTGGGGGTGAAACGCAGCGAGGCGGGCTGGGCGGCCCTGGCGACGGCGGTGCGCCAGGACGAGGACGCCAACGTGCGCGCCGAGGCCGCCAACGCCCTGGCCAGCTACGGGGTGGAGCGGGCCTGGCCCCTGCTGCGGGATGCCTTCGTGGCCGACGACCAGTGGCTGGTGCGCTGCAGCATCCTCTCGGCCCTGGCCGAGCAGGAGGCCATGCCTCCGGCCTGGCTGCTGGAGCTGGCCCGGGAGGCGGTGGCCGATGGCGACGGCACGGTGCGGGCCGGCGGGGCCGAGATCCGCGGGCGCCTGGTGCGCGAGGGCCGGGGGCCGGAGGCGGCCCAGGCCCGCGAGGCCCTGGCGGCGCTGCAGGGCGACGGCGACCACCGGGTGACGGCCGTGGCCCTGGACGGCCTGCAGGGCTGACCCCTGCCCCGGGCCGGGGGCTCGCGGGGCCTTGTGATGGGGTGGCGCGCTGTCGGGCGGATCTGTACAGCCAGTACAGATCCCGGAATCCTTGTGGCCTACCCCTTGACCTTCTTCAGCCTTGCTAGCTTTCCAAGGTCACTAGGGGTGCCCGGCGCAGGATCCACCGATCGCTTCGCCCAGGGCTGAGATCACACCCTCCGAACCTGATCCGGGTCATGCCGGCGCAGGGAAGTGCGGAAGCTCTCAGGCTGCCCACCGTCCATTCGGCCCCACCCTTTCGGCCCCAACGTCCCTGTCCGGCCACCGCCGGCGTGACGCCCCGTCCTCTGCCTTTCCCGTCATGCGCAGCGCCTGGATCCAGAAGCGTCGTGGTCAAGCCAACGTCACCCAGCTGCATTACGCCCGCCAGGGGGTGATCACCGAGGAGATGGCCTACGTGGCCAAGCGGGAAAACCTGCCCGAGAGCCTGGTGATGGAGGAGGTGGCCCGGGGCCGCATGATCATCCCCGCCAACATTGAGCACCCCGGCCTGGAGCCGATGGCGATCGGCATCGCCAGCAAGTGCAAGGTGAACGCCAACATCGGCGCCTCCCCCAATGCCTCCGACCTCGATGAGGAGGTGGCCAAGCTGAAGCTGGCCGTGAAGTACGGCGCCGACACCGTGATGGACCTCTCCACCGGCGGCGTGAACCTCGATGAGGTGCGCACGGCGATCATCAACGCCTCCACGGTGCCGATCGGCACGGTGCCCGTGTACCAGGCGCTGGAGAGCGTGCACGGGATGATCGAGAAGCTCGATGAGGACGACTTCCTGCATGTGATCGAGAAGCACTGCCAGCAGGGCGTCGACTACCAGACGATCCATGCGGGCCTGCTGATCGAGCACCTGCCGCTGGTGAAGGGCCGGCTCACCGGCATCGTCAGCCGCGGCGGCGGCATCCTGGCCCAGTGGATGCTGTACCACCACCGCCAGAACCCGCTGTTCACCCGCTTCGAAGACATCTGCGAGATCTTCAAGCGCTACGACTGCAGCTTCTCCCTCGGGGATTCGCTGCGGCCGGGCTGCCAGCACGATGCCTCCGATGCGGCCCAGCTGGCGGAGCTGAAGACCCTGGGTGAACTCACCCGCCGCGCCTGGAAGCACGACGTGCAGGTGATGGTGGAGGGTCCGGGCCATGTGCCGATGGACCAGATCGAGTTCAACGTCAAGAAGCAGATGGAGGAGTGCAGCGAGGCGCCCTTCTACGTGCTCGGCCCGCTGGTGACGGACATCGCCCCCGGCTACGACCACATCACCAGCGCCATCGGTGCGGCCCTTGCCGGCTGGCACGGCACGGCGATGCTCTGCTACGTGACGCCGAAGGAGCACCTGGGCCTGCCCAACGCCGAAGACGTGCGCGAGGGCCTGATCGCCTACAAGATCGCCGCCCACGCCGCCGACATCGCCCGCCACCGCCCCGGTGCCCGCGACCGCGACGACGAGCTCAGCCGCGCCCGCTACGCCTTCGACTGGAACAAGCAGTTCGACCTCAGCCTGGATCCGGAGCGGGCCCGCGAGTACCACGACGAAACCCTGCCGGCCGACATCTACAAGCAGGCCGAGTTCTGCTCGATGTGCGGCCCCAAGCACTGCCCGATGCAGACCAAGATCACCGACGAAGACATCGAGGGTCTGGAGCAGGTGCTGGCCGAGCAGAAGAAGGCCCAGGGGGAACCGCTGGGGGTCTGAGTTGGGGGTGGCACAGCCAACGGCCCAGGAGGTGATCACCCTCCTGGGCCTGGAGCCCCACCGCACCTGCGGCCTGGTGGCTCAGAGCTTCGTTTCTGAAGCGATCCCTGGCGGTGCCCTCTACTTCCTGGCCAGCCCGGAGCGGGGCATCCAGCTGCATCGCATCGCCCAGGATCAGGTGTATCACCACTACCTGGGGGATCCACTGGAGGTGCTGTTGGTGTCTGCCGAGGGCGTGGCCTCACGGCATCGGGTGGGAAGCGATCTGGCGGCGGGGGAGCGGCCCCAGCTGGCGATTGCCAGTGGCACGTTTCATGCCGGACGGGTGGCTCCGGGTGGCGCCTTCGGCTACGCGCTGCTGGGCACCAGTGTGTGGGGGCGGGTGGATCCGGAGCGGGTGGAGCGCATGGAGTTGGGGGCGCTGGGTGAGGTGTTTCCGGGGGTGCTGTCAGTGATCAAGGCGTTTGACTCCTACTGACCGGGAGGGTCTGGTCGGCTTGTGAGCTAGGGCGGAGGGCAGAGGCAAAGCCGCTAGAGTGAATTGAGGAGGTGTCTTCAATGTCTAGACAATTTGATGTCGTCGTCGAAAGGGATTCAGAAGGTTTCTTTGTGGCGACCGTCCCGGCACTGCCCGGTTGTCATACGCAGGCCCAATCCTTGGATCAATTAATGGAGCGAGTCAAGGAGGCCATTGAGCTCTGCCTTGAAGTCGCCGGTACCGCCCCTGAGTCGCTTGACTTCGTAGGAGTGCAGCGCGTTACCGTTGAGGTGTGACGAGATATTCTGCGGTTTCAGGAAAGGCTCTCATCGCAGCGTTGAAAGACATTGGCTTTGAAGAAATCAGGGTGAAAGGTAGTCACCATTTCCTGAGGCACCCAGACCGTAGAGCGACGGTTGTGCCCGCTCATTCCAAGGAAACGTTGGGGCCTGGCCTTCTGGCAAGCATTCTTCGTGATGTCAAGGTCACAAGAGCCAGACTGCAAGAGCTTCTGTAAACCGTCCACGGCCGGGAGTTGCCTCCCGCCACCGATGTGTTTATGGTCCAAGCTTCTTCGGTGACCGCATCGATTGGGCTTCCCTTTCCCCAATGGCGTCACGTCCTATCTGTTCGGGGGACTGTTCCTCGGCCTGCTGCTGGTGATGGCGGCGGCCCTGACGGTCAACACCATCGGCTTCCGGCTGGCCCCGCGGCTGCGTGAGCCACGCTGCTGGGGCTGCCCTTTTCCCTTGAGGTGAAACCGATGCTGGCCGGGATGTTCGTGGGCGCCTACCTGCAGGGCGTGCTGGCGGAAGGCCCGCCGAAGCTGCAGGGCTGACGCCCGAGACGCGATGGCTTCCAACGCTCCCTTCGCCCTGGCGGCCGCCGCCGGCGGTGCGCCGCTGCTGCTGCGTCAGCTGTTCGACGCCGAGACCAGCACCTTCACCTACCTGCTGGCGGACGTGGCCTCCCGGCATGGGGTGCTGATCGATTCGGTGCATGAGCAGCACCCCCGTCCACGCCGACCACGTGAGCGGCAGCTGGCGGCTGCACCGGGCCACCGGCTGCGCCATAGCCCTGGCCGCCGTCGCCGGGGCCGAGAACGTGACCCTGCCCCTGCGCCATGGGGATCGGGTGAGCTTCGGCGGTCGCCACCTGGTGGTGCGCGCCACCCCCGGCCACACCGACGGTTGCCTCAGCGTCGTGCTCGATGACCACAGCGTGGCCTTCACCGGTGATGCCCTGCTGGTACGGGGCTGCGGCCGCTGCGACTTTCAGCAGGGGGATGCCTCCACGCTGTATCACTCGATCACCGGGCAGCTCCTCTCCCTGCCCGACCACTGCCTGCTCTACCCGGCCCACGATTACAGCGGCCGGCTCGGGGGCGAGGCCGACGAGCGCGACTTCGTGGGCTACATGGAGAACCTGCACCTCCCCCACCCCAACCGGATCTCCGTGGCCGTGCCTGCCAACCTGCGCTCCGGCCGGCCCGCTGACGGTGGCTTGGAGGAGGCGGACGACTGGGCACCGATCGAGCGCAGCTATGCCGGCCTGCCGGAACTGACGGCCGACTGGGTGGCCGGCCACCGCGAGGCCCTGACGCTGGTGGACGTGCGTTCCGAAGCGGAAGTGCAGGGCCCGGACGGACGCATCCCGGGCAGCCTGCTGATTCCCCTGCCTGAGTTGCAGCGCCGGGCCGACGAGATCCCAACGGATCGGCCCACGGTGGTGCTTTGCCACTCCGGCAGCCGCTCCGCCTTGGCCACGCAACACCTGCAGAAGAAGGGGCTGACCCAGGTGGCCAACATGCGTGGCGGTCTGAGGGCCTGGAAAGCGCAGGGGCTGCCGTTGGATCAGCCTGGTTGAATTACACCAGTGCGCTCTGTTGTAGCCGTGGACACAAGTGGTTCACGGACTCGTTAAGCATGGCTGGGGTTGGTGCCCCTGGATAAAGTGCTGTTGCGGGCCAAGGGTTTCAGAGACTGCCTGCTGTGAACTTAGTTGTGTTGTCTGGAATGGACCTGCCGGTTGGGGGTGGTTCTCGATGCCACAGAAGAACAAGATAGGCCTAAATTATTTGATTGTTCGATATGGCCATTCTCATAAACTTGTGCCTACCTTCGACGCTCTTTAGGAGATTGATACCAAGCGTATATGCGTAAAGACTTGATGGAGCAAACTGAAACCGAACGCCATTGTAAAGAACATTCTCGTCGAGAACAGTCTTGCTTGTTATCAACATGGGTTGGCTAATCCCCGGGTTGCGCTGAATGAATTCGATGCAATTATCAAGTTCTCGACGAACTTGATATGGCCGATCACTCCACTTTACCTCAACAGCCCATGAAGGTTGCTGGTCAACTGATCCAAGGCTTACGATGTCAACTTCACCTGATTTCCAGCGGGCATAGTAAAGCTGAGTTTGCTGGCTGTGCTGCCATTGACTAAATACAGCTGTTTCAGTTAGCGCCCCCATGGCTTCAGACTCAGGGTCGATTTGGCCGAAGAGAGCTGCTCTCATTGAGGGATTGACTAAGTACACTTTAAACGAAACTGCGCGCTTGAAACGTTTGGCAGTCTGGTCAATTCGCTCAACTCGCTTAATAAGAAATGCGGCTTCTAGGTATTCCAGATATCGCTTAATCGTATTCTTTGCGACACCCGATTGCTTTGACAGCGCTTCAAGGCTAACCTCATTGCCGCTATTATAGGCCAAAGTATTAAACAACTTATTTAGCTCTTGTATGTCGCTGATTCCATAAAGGCTGGGCAGATCGCGTAAAAGAACCTTGTCAATTATATCGCTTTTTATAAACTGATATGGATTCTCGCGAATTGATTCGGAGAAGACGGCCTCTGGATAGCCACCATAGTTCATATACTTAATGAATTCAGCATTTAGCTCGTTAATGTCTAAAGGGCTGTAGTCTAGGCTCGTCTCTGGATTCCTAGGAGATTCCTTCTGCACTATCAACTCGCTTTCTCTTCCTATAAAATGCAGATATTCGGCAAAAGTCAGCGGAGGAAGAATGTAGTCACTAAATCTTCCTGCTCCTGACTCAACACTTCTAAGCCTGAGAGCTGCCGCAGCTGATCCTGTAGCTGTAAACTTATAGTCACTATACGAGTCTACAAGGGATTTTAGATGAACTTCCCAATCACGTAGATACTGGACCTCGTCAAAGAATATGTAAAGTGACTCGGAGCGGCCGTGATTAAACTGATTCTGGTACAGTCCCAAAAGTTTAGCGAGTGATAGTCCGGTGTAAACTGGCGTTTCAAGAGATATATAGATGATATGGTTAGGCTCGATGCCCGAATCAATAAGCTCTCGAATAGCGTGCATGACCATTACTGTCTTTCCGACCCTCCTAGGGCCCATCAAGACAACTGCCCGATTAACTGTCTTATCGCAAACAGCAGCAAAGAACGACTGAAAGTACTTTCTCCTAGGCTTGTCTTGGTACTGAACCTTTCCATCAAAGTCCGATTCCCACCATGGGTTATCAAAATAAAGCCTTGCGACGATATCCTCCTTGGCAATCTCAAGCATCTAGGCTAAGGTCAGTTCCCTGATCTTAGCAGATATCAGCGTCTAGGCTTAATCTGCCCAGAGGGTTGCCAGTGGCTGGGATGGCAGTCTTGTCAGAGTTAGCGAAGCCTCACTACCCCCTCGAGTTGACAGGCTATGAAAGGCTCTCTGCTGTCGCGTTCTTGCAGTTCCTGCCTGCCAATAAGAGGCTGCGTTGGATCGGCTGCTTAAGTCGCTAATGTGATACAGAGAACCTCTCAGACGAACTTGTGGATGGTGTCAGATGAACGAGAATGATCTGTTTAGCTTCGTGGGCTCTTGTCGTACTCGCACCCACCGCGAAATAAATGACACGTGTATATGGTGCTCTGCAGCCTTGAGCTCACTTAAGAAGTCACTTGCTGATCCAGACTTCCTATCCCAGCAGAGATTCACAGTTCCTTCGAAGAAGGCCAACAAGACTGTCCCGCGTGAACCAGCCTCTGTCGAACGAATCATCCGCGATGCGGTGGGGGTACGCATTTATCATTCGGTGTTCGTGTACTTTGTTGCTCAGGTCGAAGCCTGCTTAATCGATTTGTTGCGTGAAGTTCTTATCTTCGATCCAAGGCGACTAAAATGCCGCGTCCAGGGCATCAACCATACACAGAAGGTTGAAGTCGACTTTGTGATCAACTCAGCCTCTGTTCAAGATGCAGTCGCACGGATCGTCGATATGGAGCTTGCAAATGTGTTCTACGCTGGCCCCAAGGCTCAATTGACTTATCTTGAGAAGGTGCTAGGAATAAGTCTTGATGATAAACTGAAATTGGCTTGGCGTGAAATAAAGGCAACTCGCGATATCCTTGTCCATAACTCTGGCGTAATCAACCCTGTCTATCTTTCGAAGACGGATGAGGCTGCTCGTGGAGTAGTTGGTGAATGTCTGGTAGTCGACAAGGTCTATTTTGAAAAGTCGGCAACGATCATGAAGTCACTAGTCGGGCAGATCGTCTCGCAGTTTCAGTCGGAGTTGCGTCAGAAGAATGCTGAAGTCGTCGCTTCTTAGGCAGATTGTGGATCTGACTGTGCTGATGTTATGGCGGTCCAACATCCAGATACAGACGATGGGCGTGGGAGTGGGCTGCCAATGCGTACAGCCACTTCCAGCTTCTGATCTAGAGCGTAAATCTGTTCCGGATCTTTATTGCTGGTGTGAATATGGTTTCGATCATCTACAATCGAGATAAGACAATACACAGATGCCATCCGATTTCTTTTCGCAATCCGATTGTCGACAAATCCAAGTTGTGATCAGCAATGATCCCCTCAAATTGATCCCTGCCGTTCGCCAGTCCATTCGGAAAAGTCTTACAGGACGCCTGACTACACAATTCTGGCAAACGCTGCCATCCCATGATGATCTGCTGAATGATGTGCTGGCCCAGATGTCAAGCCTAGCACTGGCTATCTGGCCTTATTGGTATTCAAGTCTCTTGTCTACGTCAAAGATCAAGACTCGAAACATCGAGCAACTGCTCGCTAGGGATGCAGCGGGACTCCAGCTCCAACAAGAGATCCCCCGCCTTTCTCTCGTCTGGCTGACGAAGGCCGCATCTTGTATTGCCAGCGGTTCTGTGCCTTTGATCCGTAGCTTTAGCCGCACCGTTCAGTGCCAGCAGCTGGCCATGGCTCTCGGTCTTGATCATGGAATTGTTCTGATGGCGCTCACTAGCCCCAATCAGCAAGAGGATCGTCTACGGAGTTTGGCACAGGTCTGCAGCTGGCTGGCGAAGACCGCGAAGGCACGCATTATGGTTGTCATTCCACCGGAGCTGGCCGCTAGCTCCGCTCTCGATAGCATCACATATCAAGCTGAGGATCTCACCTCTTTGGTGGATCCCGCTTCCGTCGCGGCGATCCCCGATGAAGAGACTTTCAAGCTTTGGCCGATTCATGGCCAACCTCATCCCTGTAGCCCGGGAGAACAGCTGCTGGCCGCACGGTTAGCGGCGGATCATGAGCTAGCGGGACTGTTTGATTTCAACCTTTTGGTGCGGACCGTGCTCGGAACCTGCCATCTAGTGGATCTGCTCTGGGCAAAGGGGAGGCTTGTAGTTGAGGTGGATGGCTATCGCCACCACAGCAGTCCTTCAGCGTTTTGCGAGGACCGTCAGCGGGACTACGAGCTGTTGATCAGCGACTATCTCGTGCTGAGGCTGCCCCATAGTGTTGTGATGGAGGAGACCGAGGAGGCCATCGCTAAGCTTCGGCAGACAGTAGTATTTCGTCGTCAGCAGCTGTCTGCATTGATGGCCTCAATGCCATGACCTTTGATCCATCACCTAAGCAGGCCCTAGTGCTCTGGAGCCTGGTTGTGGCAGGCCCTGGGCACGAGCCCTCGCGTTCTACGGCAAAGCCCAAGCTCAGCGCCGCTGAGCGTAGACAGCTGCTTGACGCACATCTGATCGAAGAGGAGAAGCGGGGAAGGTCATACCATCTCCTTCTTGCCGATAAGGGTTGGGAATGGGCCGAGCGGCAGGACGTGATTCAACTCTGCTTGTCTCCCAATGCCACTCCTGTGCTGGAGAAGCTGATTCAGGCTCTCGTGAGATTCCTGGCAAAGAACGAGGTAAGGCTCGCTGAAGTGATTTCGACCATCCGATTGCCCCAGCATGAAGCACCTTTTCCTCCTCTAGCGGCATCTCATCAGAGTCTGTCAGATCAGGTTCGATCTGCTTGTCTCTCGATCACTGGTGGTGAGTATGAGCGCAGAGTCAAGCTTGCGGATCTACGTACTGCGCTTCTGGCTCATTCACGCGAAGCCCTGGATGGAGTCTTGCTCCAGATGGATCAGTCAAAAGCCATCCAGCTGATGATGCTGGAACAGCCTTCTGACGTGACACCCGAAGACAGGGCAGCAGCCATCTTCATCGCTGGCCAACCCAAGCACGTCCTTTACCTGCCGAGGTAGCGTCATGGCCGATATCGCTGTCGAGGCACTGCAGGCCTTATCGGAGGTTGATTTCGAGTGGGCCGTTCACTTGAGAAGCGTTTGGACGGACATCGGCTACGACATTCCATCCATCCATGGTGACGAAAGAGCTGTCATCTTTTCCCGTATCAACACGCTGATGCGATCTCTAGATGCTAGATCCCCTCTAGGTCTAGTGATTCGAGGGAATGCTGGTGCTGGAAAGACGCATTTGTTGAGTGCTATTCGACAGCATGTTCTCTCCCGGGCACAGATCTTCATCCTCGTGGACATGACGGATGTGCGGGAGTTCTGGGAAACTGTGAATCAGGGTTTCCTCTCTTCTTTGGAGCAGGTGACTCCAACGGGTCATACGCAACTAGCCCTCGCTTTACGCGGTTTGTTGCGCTGCGTCAACGTTCCATTCACCCTTAATCAGCTGAGTGACTGTAGTCATCCCTCCTGGCTCTCTAATCTAAGCGCACTGTTTAGAGGCTTGTCCCACCTCGATAAAGCATCCACTAGGAAGTTCTCTGATGTCCTACGAGCATCTCTGCTCCTGGGTTCAGACGAGTTCGAAGTCTCTGCCATGGCGTACAACTGGTTGTTGGGAATCCCCCTGGAGGAGACGGACTTCAGACGCTTTGGATTTTCGCGCCCCTGTTCTACCTCCATGGAGGCTGTCGAAGGGATCTCATGGCTGATTGGACTTTCCCACTGCACAGTTCTGGCGCTGGATCAGCTCGACAGCATCGTGACGCAGCACAGCCTTGTCTCCAGTATGGAGAATCCAAGTTCAGATGAGCAAAAGCTCTCTACTTCCATTGTTGAAGGCATTGCTGGTGGTTTTTCGGCGTTGCGGGACAAGACTTTTCGAACACTTTCTATCGTAACCTGCATCGAGAAGACGTGGGATCAGATCGCATCCGTTACTCAAAGCTCCTACAAGGACAGATTTGAATCTTCTTCGATCTTTCTGGCTAATGTCTACGACTCTGATTCAACATCAGGGATGGTTGCCAATCGGCTTCGTGCCGCTTACCAGAATTACGGCATCGAGCCTCCCTACAGTAGCTGGCCATTTTCGGCGGAGTTTTTCCGTGGTGCTAAGGGGATGTTGCCACGGGAGTTGCTGAAGCAGTGTGACCGCCACCGCCAGAAATGCCTTGAAAATGGTAGAATCACTGAATTGGTTTCTCCTGAGAGGGCTCTGCCTTCAGCGCATCCCTATCATCCGTTCGACCAGGATTACGCGGAGCTTTTCCCGGCCTGTATCTCTCCAGATATCAATGATGAGAGTCAAGAAGACTCGGATGTTGCCTCCCTTCTTCAGTTCGCAATTAATTGTCTGGCGCTTGAGCTACATGATGATGATATTGATTATGAAGTAGACACTCAGTTCACAGGCGGATCAAGAACACGTCCTCTTCATGCCCGTATCCGGCAGATCTTACACTCCAAGGGCGGCCTTGAACGCCATCTCAGCCTGAGGGTTCTCCTCAGATCCAATGCTAGGGCTTACAACAACCGTATGCAACTGGCTATGGGCGCCGCTGGGATCGGAAGGGGCCTAAATCATCGCCAGCTTCTGATCTTCCGCAATTTCCCTCCTCCTGCAGGTCCCTCAAGCCAAAACCTCACCCAGCAGTTCCATGCTGCTGGTGGGGAGTTCCTTTCCATCCCAGTCGAAGACTTATCTCGGCTTGAGGCTCTCCGACGGCTCAATGAAAGCAATCCAGTGGATTTTGATCTCTGGCAGTCTCAACGGCGGCCAGTCTCCCAACTGGCATTTCTCAGGACAGCCGTCGCCTGGTTAACGAATCACGGTGAACAACCTTCTTTGTCCAGCCCGCAATCTCAGGGCTTGGACACTACGAATGTTCCTCATCCTGAGGGATGGACGACTGGCCGTGCAAACCAACTCCCAATCCCCTCACCAGGATCGGCCTGGCCTTCTGGCAAGCCATCGTCAGCGAGCTTGGGCCCTTACGGAGAAGCCACGTGGCATTCGGCCAGCACTGCTCCTGTGCCGGCAGGAATTGATGTTGTTGAAGTAGGAGTTGCTCATGAAGCTGGTGCCCGCATTCCTGTCGGTGTTCGACTGATTGGGAACCTTGACGGCCCTTCTACTTTCCTTGATCTTGGAGACCTAGGCCGACATACAGTTATCCTTGCCGGTAGCGGCTCCGGGAAAACTGTCTTGATCCGCCGGCTGGTGGAAGAGGCAGCATTGCAAGGGATACCCTCAATAGTGATCGATGGCGCAAATGATCTGGCGCGCTTGGGAGATCGCTGGGACCGCCTGCCTGCCGCCTGGGGCAGCGGCGACGAGCAGAAGGCTGAGGCTTATCACAGCAAGAGTGACGTGGTTCTTTGGACTCCTGGCAGGGAATCTGGAAATCCTCTGCAACTTAGTCCACTACCGAACTTCGCTGCCATTGAGGACCTCGAGGAACTTGATCAGGCTACTGATATGGCCCGCGATGCTCTGCAGGATGTCGCGGCCCAGGGCAATTCTCAAGCTGCTCTTCTGAAACGGGGCATCCTCAAGGCTGCGCTCAATCACTTTGCCTCGTTGGTACCTGGGGGAGATTTGGGTGACTTCATTGGCTTCCTTCGTGATCTTCCACCGGAGGCCTGCGATGGCATAGCCACAGCTAATAAGCGCGCTCAGGAGATGGCTGGAGTTCTCTGGGCAGAAGTGCAAAACAACCCACTGCTTCGCCAGAGCGGCCACATCCTCGACCCAGCCATCCTTCTCGGTACCGAATCTAGCTGTAGCAAGACGAGAGTTTCGGTGATTAACTTGTGCGGCCTCCAGGGTCTCTCTGCACAGAGGCAATTTCTCAACCAACTCTTTATGTCTCTATTTGTTTGGATCAAGAAAAATCCTCCGCCTCCGCAAATCCCTCTTCGAGGTCTGCTGGTTCTGGATGAGGCCAAGGACTTCGTGCCTTCCAGAGAGTCGACAGCTTGCAAGTCGAGCTTTAACCGCCTTGTCGCCCAAGCAAGGAAGTACGGATTGGGGATTGTAGTAGCTACCCAAGCCCCAAAGAGCATCGATCACAATGTCATTGCCAACTGCACCACGCAGTTCTTTGGCAAGGCCAACTCTCCTGCAGCCATCGCCGTGGTAGGCGAGGCCGTTAGCCAGCGGGGGGGGAATCCGGATGAAGTTTCTAGACTAAAAACCGGCCAGTTCTACATCAGTTCCGAAGGCATCAATCCACCAGCCAAGATCCGCACGCCTTTGTGTCTCTCTTTCCACCCCCCATCCCCACTCAGCGAAGAGGAAGTCATCCAGAGGGCGGCCGTTTCAAGGCATGCTATGGCTGCTTCAAGTTCGTAGCACCTTATGGGCCTAGCCTAGATTTCCTTGGGTCATCGGCTGAAGGGACCTCCGGGGAGTTCCAAATTTGAGTTGCCCAGCAAAGGTCAGAACTTGCTTTCCAGGATGCAAATGCTTCAAGCGCGGCTACGGTCTGCTACTAGGGCTCCAGACCTGCCTGCGCATGGTGTGAAGTGGTGCCTTTGCTAGGTTCCACCGCAGTCTTGAGCCATCGCCCCGCTGCGGCCGGCGGTTCAGCCTTCCACTCCCCGCCTTCCCTTTTGATGAAAGCCGTCATCCTGGCCGGTGGACTGGGTACCCGACTCGCCGAGGAGACCCACCTGCGGCCCAAGCCGATGGTGGAGATCGGCGGCAAGCCGATCCTGTGGCACATCCTCAAGATCTACAGCCACCACGGCATCAACGATTTCATCATCTGTTGTGGCTACAAGGGCTATGTGATCAAGGAATACTTCGCCAACTATTTCCTGCACACCAGTGATGTCACCTTCCATATGGATCTCAACCACATGGAAGTGCACCGCCAGAAGGCCGAGCCCTGGAAGGTCACCCTGGTTGACACCGGCGACGCCACCCTCACCGGCGGCCGTCTGGCCCGGGTGCGCAGCTACCTGCCGCCCGGGGAATCCTTCTGCTTCACCTACGGCGACGGCGTCGCCGATGTGGACATCACCGCCCTGATCGCCCACCACCGCCGCGAGGGTCTGCAGGCCACCCTCACCGCCGTCCAGCCCCCCGGTCGCTACGGCGCCCTGCACCTGGAAGGGGATGCGGTGGCTGATTTCGAGGAGAAGCCCGACGGTGACAACGCCTGGATCAACGGCGGCTTCTTCGTGCTCGAGCCTGCCGTGATCGACCTGGTCGACGGCGACCAGTGCGTCTGGGAGCAGGCGCCCCTCAAGGCCCTGGCCACCCAGGGCCAGCTCAGCTCCTTCAAGCACCGCGGCTTCTGGCAGCCCATGGACACCCTGCGCGACCGCCAGCGCCTGGAGGACCTCTGGCAGCAGGGCCGCGCCCCCTGGAAGGTCTGGAGCTGACCATGGCCAGCGCCTCCCCCCGGCGGGCCTGGCAGCGGCCCGATTCCGCCTTCTGGCAGGGCAAACGGGTGCTCCTCACCGGCCACACCGGCTTCAAGGGCAGCTGGCTGGCCCTCTGGCTCTGCGAACTCGGCGCCCAGGTCACCGGTTTCGCCCTGGCGCCGGACACCGACCCCTCCCTGTTCGACCAGCTGGGCCTCGCCTCCCGCCTCGACCACCACGTAGGTGATCTGCGCGATCCGGCCGCCCTCCGCGAACTCGTGACCGCCGTGCAGCCGGAGGTGGTGCTGCACCTGGCGGCCCAGCCCCTGGTGCGGCGCAGCTACGCCGAGCCGGTGCTCACCTGGGACACCAACGTGCTGGGCACCATCCATCTCATGGAGGCCCTGCGGCCCCTGGCCCATCCCTGCGCCGCGGTGCTGATCACCACCGACAAGGTGTACCGCAACAACGAATGGCTCTACGGGTACCGGGAGAACGACCCCCTCGGCGGTCACGACCCCTACAGCAGCAGCAAGGCCGCCGCCGAGCTGGCGATCAGCTCCTGGCGCGCCAGCTACTGCGGCAGCCTGCCCCACCAGTCGCCCCACCTGCGCCTGGCCAGTGCCCGGGCCGGCAACGTCATCGGCGGGGGCGACTGGGCCGCCGACCGCATCATTCCCGACACCGTCCGCTCCTTGCGCGCCGGTGAGCCCATCACCCTGCGTAACCCCGGCGCCACCCGCCCCTGGCAGCACGTGCTCGAACCCCTCGGCGGCTACCTGGCCCTGGCCGAGGCCCTCGCCGAACCCTCCGATGGCATGGCGATGGCCGAAGCCTTCAATTTCGGACCCCAGCTGGAGGCCAACCGGCCCGTGCGGGAGCTGGTGGAGCAGGCCCTGGCCCACTGGTCCGGCACCTGGATCGATGCCTCCGATCCCAGCGCCCCCCACGAGGCCGGTCTGTTGAATCTTGTGGTCGACAAGGCCCACCACCGCCTCGGCTGGTCGCCCCGCTGGGACTTCGCGACCACCACCGCCCGCACGCTTCAGTGGTATCGCCGCGTGATCGAGGCGGGCGACGACCCGCTGGCCTGCTGCCTCGACGACCTCACCGCCTATCTCGCTCCTCTCCCGCCGGGCCGATCCACCCCATGACCGCCGACCTCGACCAGCTCAAGCAGGAGATCCTGCGGCTCACCCGCGACTACGCCCGCCGCGCCCACGCCGCCCACCGCCCCGGCGACGACCCGGATCGCACCCCCCACGCCGACGGCCAGACGATCCCCTACGCCGGCCGGGTCTTCACCGAAGACGAGGTGGAAGCGGCCGTGGGCACCACCCTCGACTTCTGGCTCACCCTCGGCACCGAAGGCGCCGCCATGGAGAGCGAACTGGCGGCCTTCCTGGGGGTGCGCCACAGCCTGCTGGTCAATTCCGGCTCCTCGGCGAATCTGGTGGCCATTTCGGCCCTCACCTCCCACCGCCTGCCCGCCGAGCGGCGTCTGCGCCCCGGCGATGAGGTGATCACCGTGGCCGCCGGCTTCCCCACCACCGTGGCGCCGATCCTGCAGGTGGGCGCCGTGCCGGTGTTCATCGACGCCGATCCGGTCACCGGCAACGCCCGCTGCGACCAGCTCGAGGCCGCCTTCACCCCCGGCGTCACCAAGGCCGTGATGATGGCCCACGCCCTGGGCAACCCCTTCGACCTGGCGGCCGTGCTGCGCTTCTGCCGCGCCCACGACCTCTACCTGGTGGAGGACAACTGCGACGCCCTGGGGTGCTCCTATTCCATGCCCCGGGAGCTGGCCGAATCCCTCGGCTTCAGCGACAACAGCCCCGGCCTCGATGAGGGCCCCGACCGTGTCATCCGCTGGACCGGCACCTGGGGCGACATCAGCACCCAGAGCTTCTACCCGCCCCACCACCTCACCATGGGCGAGGGCGGCGCCGTCAACATCGTCCGCGACCAGAAGCTCAAGGTGGTGGCCGAGAGCTTCCGCGACTGGGGCCGCGACTGCTGGTGCCCCTCCGGCAAGGACGACACCTGCGGCAAGCGCTTCGACTGGCAGCTGGGCGAACTGCCCGCCGGCTACGACCACAAGTACATCTACAGCCACCTCGGCTTCAACCTCAAACCGCTCGATCCCCAGGCCGCCATCGGCCGGGTGCAGCTGCGCCGCCTGCCCGAGTTCATCGAGGCCCGCAAGCGCAACTGGCAGACCCTGCGCGAAGGCCTGGTAGCCACCGAGCCCGTGCTGGAGTTCTCCCTGCCCACCCACGCCACCGGCTGGGATCCGCAGGCCGGCTTCTCCTGGGACGCCAGCGGCTGCCGCACCGACTGCTCCTGGTTCGGCTTCAAGATCTCCGTCAAACCCGACGCCCCCTTCCGCCGCACCGACCTGGCCCGGGAGCTCGATGCCCACCGCATCGGCAACCGCATGCTGTTCGGCGGCAACCTGGTGCGCCAGCCGGCCTTCGTGCAGCTGCGCGCCGACCGCCCCGACGCCCTGCGGGTGGTGGGCGACCTGGCCGGCGCCGACGCGATCATGGTCGACACCCTGTTCCTCGGCACCTACCCGGGCCTGACGGCCCCGATGCTGGCCAGGGAGATCCAGGTGATCCTCGACTTCTGCCGCAGCCGATGAGGCTGTTCCTCACCGGCGGCACCGGCTTCATCGGCTCCCACGTGCTGGCGGCGGCCCTGGCGGCGGGCCACCAGGTGCGGGCCCTGCGCCGCAGCCCCGCCTCCGCCCCGGTGATCCCCCTGCCCGGCGAGCCCGAATGGTGCCAGGGGGATCTGGCCAGCCTGGAGGCCTCGGCGCTGGAGGGCGTGGAGGCGGTGCTGCACCTGGCCTCGGCCGGGGTGAGCCCCAAGCCCGCCAGCTGGGAGGAGCTGGTGCAGGCCAACGTGGCCGGCAGCCTGCGGCTGCTGGAGCGGGCGGCGGAGGCGGGGGTGCGCCGCTGCGTCGTGGCCGGCAGCAGCCACGAGTACGGCAACGCCGCCCGCCGCTACGAGGCCATCCCCCCCGACGCCCCCCTGGAGCCCCTGAGCCCTTACGGCGCCAGCAAGGCGGCGGCCTTCCAGCTGCTGCGGGCCTTCGCCATCGCCCGGGAGCTGGAGCTCTTTTACGGCCGCATCTTCTCGGCCTACGGCGAGGGCCAGTTCGAGGGCAATGTCTGGCCGTCCCTGCGCCGTGCGGCCCGCTCCGGTGACGACTTCCCCATGACCTCCGGCCGCCAGATCAGCGATTTCATCCCCGTCGCCGAGGTGGCCGACCACCTGCTGGCGGCCTGCACGCGGCCCGATGTGGCCGCCGGCGTGCCCCTGGTGGTGAACATCGGCTCGGGGGCCGCCACCAGCCTGCTGGCCTTCGCCGAAGCGGAATGGGAGCGCCTGGGGGCGACCGGTAGATTGCGCCCCGGTGTGCTTCCCGACCGCCCCGATCAGATCGAGCGATACGTTCCGGACCTGGCTGGTTTGAGGCTCCCCGCGCCCCCTCTGCCCTGATGTCGATGAAGGTCCTGATCACCGGCGGTTGCGGCTTTCTGGGTTCGAACCTCGCCGCCTCCTACCTGCAGGAAGGGGCCGAGGTGATCGTGGTGGATGCCCTGTTCCGGCGCGGTTCGGCGGCCAACCTGGCCTGGCTGGAGCAGCAGGCCGCCCCGGGGCGCTTCCACTTCATCCAGGCCGACCTGGCCGAGACCGAGGCCGTGCTGGCCGTGTTCCGCCGCCACGCCCCCTTCGATTACATCTGCCACGTGGGCGGCCAGGTGGCGATGACCACCTCCCTGACCGATCCCGCCCGCGACCTGCAGACCAATGTCCTCGGCACCTTCGCCGTGCTCGAGGCCGCCCGGGCCCTCTCCCCCGAGGCCCTGATCGCCTACAGCAGCACCAACAAGGTCTACGGCGATCTGGAGGGGCTGCGCTACGAGGAGACCCCCACCCGCTACCGCCTGCCCGACCACCCCGACGGCCTCGATGAGTCCCTGGGGCTGGATTTCTCCACCCCCTACGGCTGCTCCAAGGGCGCCGCAGACCAGTACGTCCGCGACTGGGCCCGGGTCTACGGCCTGAAAACGGTGGTGTTCCGCCACTCCTCGATCTTCGGCGGCCGCCAGTTCGCCTCCTTCGACCAGGGCTGGGTGGGCTGGTTCTGCCAGAAGGCGATCGAGCAGAAGCGCGCCCATCAGGCCGGCCTGGCCCCCGAGCCCTTCACCATCGCCGGCACCGGCAAACAGGTGCGCGATGTGCTCCACGCCGACGACCTGATCCGCCTCTACCGGGCCGCCTATGCGCACCGGGAGCGGATGACCGGCGAGATCTTCAACATCGGCGGCGGCGCCGCCAACTCCCTCAGCCTGCTGGAGCTGTTCGCCCTGCTCGCCGAGCTGCTGGCCATTCCGCCGCTGGTGTTCACCCCCACCCCCCGCCGCGCCAGCGACCAGGACTGCTTCATCGCCGATATCGCCAAGGCCCGGCGGCTCCTGGGCTGGTCGCCGGCCATCTCCTGCCGCGACGGCGTCAGCCGCATGCTCGCCTGGACTGACACCCACCTGATGGCGGCCTGAGCGGAGCCGTTGCGCGCACCCATGGCGAACGTTTTCCCCACGATCCAGCGCTTCCGCCAGTCCGCGGAACAGCGGCTGCCCCCCCGGCTGCACGGCTTTCTCGTCTCCGCCGCCCTGATCGGCCTCTGTGCCCTCGGGTACCACCTGCGGCGTCCCTCGGTCTCCCTGGCGCCCACCCTCTACGCGGAGGATGGCGCGATCTTCCTGCAGCAGGCCATCGACCAGGGCGCCGGATCGCTGGTGCAGCTGTATGCCGGCTACAGCCATCTCCTGCAGCGGATCAGCGCCCTGACGGCCGTGAACCACCTCTCGCCGCTGGCCTATCCCGGCTTCTTTCTGCTGGTGGCCTGGGTGTCGTGGCTGCTGCCCCTGATCAGCGTCGAGGGCCTCATCGGTGCCGGGGTGTTCGGCCCGCTGATGCGGGTGGCCTACATCCCCTACGTCTATCACCCCTATGCCGGCGAGACCTATCTCAACCTGCCCAATGCCTACATCTTTTTCCCGCTCGGCTTCATCCTGATCGCCTACGGCGCGGTGGCCCGGCAGGGCAGCGGCCGACCGGAGCCCCCCTGGCCTGCGGCCCTGCGGGGTCTGCTGTTTCTCTACGGGCTGGTGGCGGCCTTCACCGGCCCGTTCATGGCCATCTACACGATTCCGCTGCTGATCTTCGATGGCCTGCGGCGCCGCCACCTGCCGCTGCGGCCCCTGTGGCTGAGCCTGCCGGTGCTGCTCTCCTCCCTGCAGCTCTACTTCTCCCAGCTGCAGACCACCTACCCCCTGTCGACGGCCGAGGCCCTAAGGACCCTGCTGGGACGGCCCGCCCTGCTGCTCGACTGGTTCACCGTCCACCTGATCGCCCCGCTGCTGGGGGGCTACAAGCCCTGGTGGCTTCTGCGGGGACTGCCCGATCCCCTGCAGCTGCTGGCCGTGCTGGTGGCCCTGGCCCTGGTGCTGCTGGCCCTGCGGGTGGTGACGAGGTCCATGGGGCAGCCGGGCCTGCTCTATCTGGGGATCTTTTCCACCCTGGTGCTTTCCCTGTCCAGCCTGTTGGTGGCCACCCGCCGCGGCGTTGACCTGAAACTGGTGGTGATCGAAGATGCCGGCGGGCGCTTCTTCTACTGGAACACCGTCCTGTTCCTGTCGGTGCTGCTGATCGCCTTCGTGTTGCTGGTGCGGGAGCGCCGCAGCCGCCGCAGCACCGCCTGCCGTGCCATGGCGGTCTGGCTGGTGCTGACGCTGGTCTTCTATCACAACAACGTCGTCCCGAGGCCCATTGAGGTGATGACCCCCTCCGGAGAGATGCGGACGCTCGACTATGCCGAGCAGCTCGGCGAGCAGTGCCGATGGCCCCACCCGAAGCTCACCCACATCTATGGCGGACCGATGTGGAGTTTCCAGCTGGGTGAGCGGCAGATGGCACGACTCTGCAGCGTGCCTTCCTGAAGCCCAGGGTTTCTGAAGCCGGCAAGTCCCTAACGGCCGAACATGCCGACGGCGACGATGGCGTAGCCGAGGGTGATCGCCATCACGCTGGCCGGCGGCAGGGCGGCGGCATCCTTGAGTGAGAACACTACATACAGCAGCGGATACTGCAGGCTCAGCATCAGCACCGCCAGTTTTCGGTCGGCGGAGGGCAGCACCAGGGCGGTGATTCCGAAGGAGGCGCCATAGCAAACAAGCGAGGCCGCCAGGTAGAGCGCGCCGGTGCGGACACCTTCAGCCGGTGGACGGATCCGCAAGATGAATTGGCCCAGGCATGCCGCAAGAACGGCAGCCAAAAGATACACTGCCTGCAGCATGCTTTTTGACAACATTAGCCCATGACGAGATCGCCGCATCATATCGCCATCTGCATTCCCTGTTACAACGAGTCCTCCAATATCGAAGCGCTCTATGTGAGGCTCGCCAAGGTTCTTGAGCAGTTTCCCGACGACGTTTTCTCGATCGTTTTTGCCGATAACTGCTCTACCGACCACACGGTGCAGCTGATCGAGGGCCTAGCGGCAAGGGATTCCCGCGTTGGCCTGATCCGCAATGTCTCGAACTTCGGCTTCGTGCGCTCCTCGGCCAATGCCCTGCTCGCGCCCGATGCCGACGCCAATGTGTTTCTGATGTCGGATCTGCAGGATCCCCCCGAGCTGGTGGCGGAGCTGATCAACGGCTGGAAGAAAGGCGACGACCAGGTGATCTTCGCCGTGCGCCGCTCCAGCCATGAGAGCCCGATCCTCTTCCTCTGCAAGAAGATCTACTACGCCACTCTCTCCTGGCTTTCCGATTATCCGATGGTGCGCGATACCACCGGTTTCGGCATCTACGACCGCTCCGTGATCGTGGCCCTGCGCCAGTCGATCGACTCCTATCCCTTCATCAAGGGCCTGGTGTGCGCCATCGGCTTCAAATGGTCCACCATTCCCTATGTGAGTGCCGACCGCAAGGGCGGCAGCAGCTCCGCGTCGCTGTCGTTCCTGGTGGATTTCGGCGTGCTCGGGATCGTCACCTCCTCCCGCAAGCCGATGCGGCTGATCACCACCGCCGGCCTGTCCCTCGGGGCGCTTTCCATCCTGCTGTCGTTCGTGGTGATGGTCAGCAAGCTGATCTTCTGGAACAGCTTCCAGTTCGGTGTGGCCATGCTGTCGGTCTCGGCGCTGTTCTTCGCCGGCGCCATGATGTTCGCCCTCGGCATCCTGGGCGAATACATCGGCTTCATCAACCAGCGCACCCTGCGCCTGCCCCTGGTGGTGGAGCGCAGTCGCCACAACGTGCCCAGCCGGGCCGCCTGAGGGGGGTCGGCGGCGGCGCCGCGGCGGCGGCTCGGCCACGAAAAAGCCGGGCCCGCAGGCCCGGCAACCGTGGGAGATCAGCGGATCGGGGTCGGCCTCGAAGTGGCCCCCGCCCGCCGGGCTCAGCCCAGGGCCTTGGCGGTGGCCACCACGTTGTCGACGGTGAAGCCGAACTTCTCCAGGCAGACGCCGCCGGGGGCGGAGGCACCGAAGCTGTCGATCGAGACGCTGGCGCCGTCGAAGCCGGTGTACTTGTGCCAGCCGAAGGAGCTGGAGGCCTCCACCACCACCCGCTTGCGCACGGCGGCGGGCAGCACCGACTCGCGGTAGGCGGCGTCCTGCTCCTCGAACAGCTCCACACAGGGCATCGACACCACCCGCACGGCCTTGCCTTCGGCGGTGAGCAGGGCGGCGGCCTTGACGCAGAGGTCGAGCTCGGTGCCGGTGCCGATCAGGATCAGGTCCGGGGTGCCGCTGCAGTCGTTCAGGATGTAGCCCCCCTTGGCCACCTTGTCGGCGGCGGAGTTGGCCTGGTTGACCATGGCCTGGCGGCTCAGGGCCAGCACCGTGGGGCGCTTGCGGTTGGTGACGGCGACCTTGTAGGCCCCCACCGTCTCGTTGCCGTCGCCGGGGCGGATCACCAGCAGGTTGGGGATGGCGCGCAGGTTGGCGAGGGTCTCCACCGGCTGGTGGGTGGGGCCGTCTTCGCCCAGGCCGATCGAATCGTGGGTGAGCACGTAGATCACGCCCAGCTGGGAGAGGGCCGACAGGCGCATGGCGCCGATCATGTAGCCGGCGAACACCAGGAAGGTGCCGCCGTAGGGGATCAGGCCGCTGTTGTGGTAGGCGATGCCGTTGAGCACGGCCGCCATGGCGTGCTCCCGCACCCCGAAGTGGAGGTAGCGGTTGGCTTCATGGCCCTTCTGGAAGCTGGCCTCGCCCTTGATGTCGGTGAGGTTGGAGTGGGTGAGGTCGGCGGAGCCGCCGATCAGCTCGGGCAGGCTGGGGCCGAAGGCGTTGAGGGCGTTGTAGGAGTGCTGGCGGGTGGCCAGGCCCTTGTCCTCGGGGGTGAACACCGGCAGGGACGCATCCCAGCCCTCGGGCAGCTCACCACGCAGCATCCGCTCGAATTCGGCCGCCTCGGCGGGGTAGCGGCTGCGGTAGGCGGCCAGGCTCTCGTTCCAGGAGGCTTCGGCGGCGGCACCGCGCTGGATGGCCTGGCGCCAGTGCTCATAGGCGGGCTCGGGCACCTCGAAGGCGCCATAGCTCCACTCCAGCTGCTGGCGGGTGAGCTCGGCCTCCTCGGCCCCGAGGGCGGCCCCGTGCACGCCGGCGGTGTTGGCCTTGTTGGGGGAGCCGTAGCCGATGGTGGTGGTGACCTTGATCAGGCTGGGACGGTCGGTGACCGCCTTGGCCGCCTCGATCGCCCGGGTGATGGCCGCCACGTCGGTGTTGCCGTCCTCGACGTGCTGCACATGCCAGCCGTAGGCCTCGTAGCGCTTCAGCACGTCCTCGGTGAAGGACACGCCGGTGTTGCCGTCGATGGTGATGTGGTTGTCGTCGTAGAGGGCGATCAGCTTGCCCAGACCCAGGTGGCCGGCCAGGGAGGCAGCCTCGCTGGAGACGCCCTCCTGGTTGCAGCCGTCACCCATCAGCACGTAGGTGTAGTGGTCGACGATGGTGGCGTCGGGCTTGTTGAACTTGGCCGCCAGGTGGGCTTCGGCGATCGCCAGGCCCACGGCGTTGGAGATGCCCTGCCCCAGGGGCCCGGTGGTCACCTCAACGCCGGGGGTCTCGAAGGTTTCCGGGTGGCCGGGGGTGCGGGAGCCCCACTGGCGGAACTGCTTGATGTCCTCCAGGGTCACGCTGTCGTAGCCGGTGAGGTGCAGCAGCGCGTACAGCAGCATGCAGCCGTGGCCGGCCGAGAGCACGAAGCGGTCGCGGTTGAACCACTGCGGATTCTTGGGGTTGTGGCGCAGCACCTTGTCCCAGAGGGAGAAGGCCATCGGTGCGCAGCCCATCGGCAGGCCGGGGTGCCCCGAGTTGGACTTGTTGATCGCGTCGACCGCCAGGAAGCGGATGCTGTTGATGCAGAGCGTCTCTACGTGGCTATCGACCTGGGTGGTGGGGGCGGCGACCATGGCTTGACGGGGGAGTACGGGGAGGAGGAGAGGTGTTCCTGGGATGGGTGGCCCGGTGCGCTCTGGCGCGCCGGGTGGTCAGGTCATCCGGCGGAAGGCGAGGCAGACGTTGTGGCCGCCGAATCCGAAGGAGTTGGAAAGCACGACGTTGACGTTGTGTTCCCGGGCCTGGTTGGGCACCACATCCAGATCGCAGGCGGGATCGGGCGTGCTGTAGTTGATCGTAGGCGGTACCAGGTTGTGGGCCACCGCCAGCACCGCGGCGATGGCCTCGATGCCGCCGCTGCCGCCCAGCAGGTGGCCGGTCATCGACTTGGTGGAACTGACCGGGATGGTCATGGCGTGGGCTCCGAGCGCCGACTTGATGGCGGCGGTCTCGTTGCTGTCGTTGGCCTGGGTGCTGGTGCCGTGGGCATTGACGTAATCCACCGCCTCCGGCTCCAGCCGGGCATCGGCCAGGGCCAGGCGGATGGCCTCCGCCGCCCCCACGCCGCCGGGAGACGGGAGGGTGTAGTGGTACGCGTCGCAGGTCATGCCGTAGCCGACGATCTCCCCCAGCACCCGGGCTCCCCGGGCCGTGGCGTGCTCGAGGCTCTCGAGCACCAGCACGCCGGCCCCCTCGCCGATCACGAAGCCGTTGCGCTCGGCGTCGAAGGGGCGGCTCGCCGTGGCCGGATCATCGTTGCGGAACGACAGGGCCCGGGCGCTGGCGAAGCCGGCCACCCCCAGGGGGGTGATCGCCGACTCGGCGCCGCCGCAGACCATGGCGTCCGCCAGGCCCATCTGGATCAGACGGAAGGCATCGCCGATGGCGTTGGAGCCGGCGGCGCAGGCCGTGGCCACGGCGCTGCTGGGGCCCCGGGCGCCGATGGCGATGGCCGCCAGCCCGGTGGCCATATTGGGAATCATCATCGGCACGCAGAACGGGCTGACCCGGTCGGGACCGCGGTCGGCCAGCACGTGGGCCTGGGTTTCCATCATCAGCAGCCCCCCCACGCCGGAGCCGATGGCGACCCCGATGCGCTGGGCGTTGCCGTCGTCGATGGTCAGGCCGGCATCGGCCACCGCCTGCTTGGCCGCAACCACCCCGAACTGGCAGAAGCGATCCCAGCGCTTCGACTCCTTCGGCTCCAGCCAGCCGGCCGTGTCGAAGTCCTTGACTTCGGCGGCGAAACGGCAGGCATGGCGGGAGGCATCGAACAGGGTGATCGGCGCCACCCCATTGCGGCCGCTGATCAGCCCCTCCCAGTAATCCGCGACGTTGTTGCCGATCGGTGTGACCGCGCCCAGGCCGGTGACGACGACGCGGCGGAGACCCTCCACCATGGACGCCTCAGGCCTGCTTCTCTTGGATGTATTTGACGGCGTCACCCACCGTGGTGATCCCTTCAGCCGACTCGTCGGGGATCTCGATGTCGAAGGCTTCCTCCAGGGCCATCACCAGCTCGACGGTGTCGAGGGAATCGGCTCCCAGGTCGTTCTGGAAATTGGATTCCGGCTTGACCTCGTCAGCCTCCACGCTGAGCTGTTCGGCAACGATCGACCGGACTTTCTCGAAGATCGCTTCCTGGGACATGGCTGCTGTGAGGGAGGCAGCATCCTACGGGTCGCCCCGTTCGGGCCCTTTCCGCGTATGAACAAGGGTGACGGCCGGCGGCCGCTGTCGCCCTGCGCCGGAACGGTGTGGGTACTTTGGGCACCTCGCCGTTCGTTCCCGGCCCTGGCATGTCCCACGCCGTCAAGATCTACGACACCTGCATCGGTTGCACCCAGTGCGTCCGTGCCTGCCCCCTCGACGTTCTCGAGATGGTTCCCTGGGACGGCTGCAAGGCCGGCCAGATCGCTTCCTCGCCCCGCACCGAAGACTGCGTCGGCTGCAAGCGCTGCGAAACCGCCTGCCCCACCGACTTCCTGAGCATCCGCGTCTACCTCGGCGACGAGACCAGCCGCTCCATGGGCCTGGCCTACTGAGCCCGGCGCTGTCGCATCCCTCCCATAAGCTCATGCCCGGCGCCTGCGCCGGGCTTTTTTTTGGCCTAACTCTCTATGTGCGGCATCGTTGCCCTGATCGGCTCGCGGGAGGCGGCCCCCCAGCTGCTGGAGGGCCTGCGCCAGCTGGAGTACCGCGGCTACGACTCCGCCGGCATCGCCACCGTTGACGGGGCCGGCCTGCACTGCCTCAAGGCCGAGGGCAAGCTGGTCAACCTGACGGCCCGCTTCGAGGAGCGGGGCGCCCCGGGCCAGTGCGGCATCGGCCACACCCGCTGGGCCACCCACGGCAAGCCGGAGGAGCGCAACGCCCATCCGCACCTCGATGGCAGCGGCCAGCTGGCCGTGGTCCAGAACGGCATCATCGAGAACCACCGCAGTCTTCGGGAGGAGCTGCAGGCCGAGGGGGTGGAATTCCGCTCCGACACCGACACCGAGGTGATTCCCCACCTGATCGCCCGCCGGCTGCGGCAGCGGCAGGCCGAGGGGGCCGGTGCCTCACCGGCGCTGCTGCTGGAGGCCCTGCAGCACGTGCTGCCCCTGCTGCACGGGGCCTATGCCCTGGCGGTGGTCTGGGCGGCGGTGCCCGGGGCCGTGGTGGTGGCCCGGCGGCAGGCGCCGCTGCTGATCGGCCTGGGGGAGGGGGAGTTCCTCTGCGCCAGCGACACTCCCGCCCTGGCGGGCTTCACCCGCACGATCCTGCCCATGGAGGACGGCGAGGTGGCCCTGCTCACGCCGCTGGGGATCGAGCTCTACGACGGACAGGGAGCCCGGGTGCAGCGCAACCCGACGCTGCTGGTGGGCACCGAGCACGTGGCGGACAAGCGCAGCTTCCGCCACTTCATGCACAAGGAGATCCACGAGCAACCCGAGACGGTGGCCCTGTGGGTGGCCCGCCATCTGCCGGAGGGGGCCCTGGTGGCCCTGCCCCTCGACGAGTCCGTCTACGAGGGGGTGGAGCGGATCCAGATCCTCGCCTGCGGCACCAGCCGCCATGCGGCCCAGGTGGGGGCCCATCTGCTGGAGCAGCTGGCGGGGCTGCCCACGTCGGTGTTCTACGCCAGTGAGTTCCGCTATGCCCCGCCGCCGCTGGAGCCCCACACGCTCACCATCGGCGTCACCCAGTCCGGCGAGACGGCCGACACCCTCGCCGCCCTGGCGATGGAGCAGGACCGGCGCTTCCTGATCGCCGATCCGGCCTACGCCCCCCGGCTGCTGGGCATCACCAACCGCCCGGAGAGCTCCCTGGGCCGCCTGGTGCCCCACCTGCTCGACATCGGCGCCGGCATCGAGGTGGGGGTGGCCGCCACCAAGACCTTCCTCGGCCAGCTGCTGGCCTTCTACGGTCTGGCCCTGGCCTTCGCCGAACGTCGCGGCGGCACGGCCCATCCCCTCGGCGGCGGCCGCACCCCCGCCCAGCTGCGGGAGCTGGCGGAGCAGCTGCGTGCCCTGCCCGCCGTGCTGCAGCGGCTGGTCGACGACCATGACCGCTGCTGCGCCGAGCTGGCCCACCTGTTCGCCGACACCCAGGACGTGATCTTCCTGGGGCGGGGCATCAACTACCCGATCGCCATGGAGGGGGCCCTGAAGCTCAAGGAGATCAGCTACATCCACGCCGAGGGCTACCCGGCGGGGGAGATGAAGCACGGCCCGATCGCCCTGCTCGACGCCCGCGTTCCGGTGGTGTCGATCGCCGTGCCGGGCACCGTCTTCGAGAAGGTGCTCTCCAACGCCCAGGAGGCCAAGGCCCGCGACGCCCAGTTGATCGGCGTGGCACCCGCCTGCCCGGACACCGAACTGTTCGATGTGCTGCTGCCCCTGCCGGAGGTGGACGAGCTGCTCAGCCCCCTGCTGACGGTGATCCCGATGCAGCTGCTCAGCTATCACATCGCCGCCCACCGGGGCCTGGACGTCGATCAGCCGAGGAACCTCGCCAAGAGCGTCACTGTCGAGTGAGGGTGTCGGGCCGGTGACGCCCTGCGGTGGGCGAGCCCGCTGGAGCGGGCAACGCCCACCTTCGGACGTCACTGGCCCGACACCCTCCCGGGAGGGAATGGCCCCGAGAGCAATCGGCGGCCTCCCTCTCGCGCCCAGTTCCTGTGCCGAGCTGAGGGCGCCGCCCGAGGACGACGCCCTCAGCTCGGCACAGGGGCTGGAGCGTCGCTGCGACCGTAACGGTCGTCGAAGCGCACGATGTCGTCTTCCCCGAGATAGGGGCCGCTCTGCACCTCGATCAGCTCCATGGGGATCTTGCCGGGGTTGGTGAGGCGGTGCCGGGCGCCGAGGGGGATGTAGGTGCTCTGGTTCTCGCCCACCAGCTCCTCCACTCCGTCCTTCTCCACCACGGCGGTGCCCCGCACCACCACCCAGTGCTCGGCCCGGTGGTGGTGCATCTGCAGGGACAGGCTGGCGCCGGGCTTCACCGAGATCTTCTTGACCTGCCAGCGCTCCCCTTCCACCACCCCGTCGTAGTGGCCCCAGGGGCGGTAGATGCGGCGGTGGGCCCGGCTTTCCGGAGCCCCGTCCCGCTCCAGCCGGCCGACGATGCCTTTCACCTCCTGGGCCCGGTCGCGGTGGGCCACGAGCACCACGTCGTCGGTCTCCACCACCACCAGATCCTCGACCCCCAGCCCCACCACCAGGCGGTGCTCGCTGCGCAGGTAGCAGTTGCGGCTGCCCTCGCTGATCACCCGACCCCGCAGCACGTTCCCTTCCGGGTCCTGCTCCGAGGTCTCCCACAGGGCCCCCCAGCTGCCCACGTCACTCCACTCGGCATCGAGGGGCAGCACCACGCCCCGGTCGGTCCGCTCCATCACCGCCACGTCGATGGCGATGCTGGGGCCGCTGGCGAAGGCCTCCCGCTCCAGCCGCAGGAACTCCAGGTCGGCGCTGTCATGCTCAAGGGCGGTGCGGCAGGCGCTCACCACCTCGGGCACGAAGCGATCCAGCTCCTCCAGGATGGCGCTGGCGCGGAACAGGAACATGCCGCTGTTCCAGGTGAAGCGGCCGGTGGCCAGGAAGGCCTCGGCGGTGGCCCGGTCGGGCTTCTCCACGAAGCGGGCGATCGGTACGGGCGTGGCGGCCAGGGGTTCGGCGGCCTCGATGTAGCCGTAGCCCGTCTCCGGGCTGGTGGGCACGATGCCGAAGCTGACCAGCTGGCCGGCGGTGGCGGCGGCCATGCCGGCGGCCACGGTGGCGCGGAAGTCCGCGGCCCGGCGGATGACGTGATCGGCCGCCAGGATCAGCAGCAGGGGGTCCTCACCCCGGACGGTGGCCTGCAGGGCCGCCACCGCCACCGCCGGGGCGGTGTTGCGCCCCACCGGCTCCAGCAGGATCGCCGCCGGCTCCACGCCGATCTGGCGCATCTGCTCGGCCACGATGAAGCGATGGTCCTCGTTGCAGATCAGCAACGGCGGCGCCAGGTCCGGCAGCCCCTGGAGGCGCTGGTGGGTCTGCTGCAGGAGGGTGTCCTCGCTGTTGCCGGCCAGGGGCCAGTACTGCTTCGGATAGCTGGCCCGGGACAGGGGCCAGAGGCGGGTGCCGGTGCCGCCGCAGAGAATCACCGGGACCAGGGAGGGGGTAGCCATCGCGGCGGCAGCTGTCCCGCAGGACCATCAGACGGGCCCATTCAACCGGAGCCGGCCCCGGCCGTCAGCGTCGGGGTGCACCCCGGACAGTTTCAGAGGTCCAGAAGTCCGGGCGGCGGCGTCAGGCCGATCCAGCCCTCCGCCAGGTTCACCTCCGGCACGATCGCCTCCACGAAGGGGATCAGCAGCCGCCGGCCGCCGTCGCTGAGCTCCACCTCCAGCAGGTCGTTGCCCCCGTGGATCAGGTCGGTCACGGTGCCGATCGTCGCCTGGGGATCCTGGAGCAACCGCACCTGGAGTCCCACCAGATCGAGGAGGTGGAATTCCCCCGGCCCCAGGGTGGGCCGGTCGGCGGCCGACACCAGCAGGTGCTGCCCCACCAGGGCTTCGGCGGCGTTGCGATCGCCGATGCCCTCAAGGCGCAGCACGAACAGGGTTTTGCCCGGCACGGGCCTGCCGGCCAGCAGCCGCACAGGCCGGGGGGCGCCCCCGGGGGCCTGCAGCCAGCGGGGACCGGGCCGGGTGAACCGTTCGGGGAAGTCGCTCAGGGGCAGCAGGCGCACGTCGCCGCCCATCCCCTGGGCCGCCACCACCTTCCCCACGGCCATGAGCTCGCCCGGGTCGGCCCCTGGCCCCTCGTCGCTGGTGTCGGCCACGGCCTGATCGCTTCCGTCGCCGGGCATCATCGCGTCACGGCCCGGTGCGGTGCCCGCGGGCACCCGTCAGGGGCTCCACCGGGGCGCCCGGGCATCGATAATGTCCCCACTTGATGGTCCCCCAGGGGCATCCGCCATGGCCAGCAGCCCGATCCTGCCCGGTTCCACCGTGGTGGTGCGCGATACCCGCTCCATCTACAACGGCTACCAGGGCTTCGTGCAGCGCATCAGCGGGGCGATGGCCGCCGTGCTGTTCGAGGGCGGCAACTGGGACAAGCTGGTGACCGTGCCCCTCAGCACCCTGGAGCAGGCCTGAGGGCGAGGGCCGCCAGGGCCGCCCGGGCCGCCTGCTGCTCCGCCTCCCGGCGGGAGCGTCCCCGGCCCTCCCCGCTGAGATCGGCCACCTCCACCCGGCATTCGAAGCGTTCCGGGTCCCCATGCACACGGCTGCGCTCCAGGCAGTGGTAGAGGGGCAGGCCTTTCCCCTGGCCCTGGCTCCACTCCTGCAGCACCGACTTCCAGTTGTGACGTGCCGGGTCGGCCAGCAGCTCGGCGGCGCTGCCCCGCCAGTGGGGGGCGAGCCAGCGCTGTACGGCCACCAGTCCACCCTGGGGACCGCCCCCCACCGTGTAGATGGCGCCCACCAGGGCCTCGGCGCATTCGGCCAGCACGGTGGAGCGGCCGGCCCGGTCGCCAGCGGCCATCGGCCCCATGAGCAGCACGGGCTCCAGGGCGATGCTGCGGGCCAGCTCGCTCAGCCAGCGGTCGGACACCAGCTGGGCCCGCAAACCGGAGGTGTCGCCCACACCCAGGGCCGGGTGCTCCCGGTGCAGGAACTCGGCGGCCGCCAGCCGCAGCACCGCGTCGCCGAGGAACTCCAGCCGGTCGTGGTGGCGGGGCAGGCCGGTGGAGCTGTGGGTGAGGGCCTCATCCAGGGTCTCGAGGGCCACCTCCGCGGCGGCCGGGTCGGACGGGATCAGGCCATCGGCGGCGCCGAAGCCGAGGCTCTCCAGAAAGGCCAGGAGTTGCTGGCGGCGCTGGGGAGTCATCGCGGGGCAAGAGGGGAAAGCAGGACGTAAGCCGGGTTCTGTTCTCCCCAGCCGGCGGCGGACCGTCGGTTGGGGGGGTGATCATCTGTCTGGGACCGCCGTCACCGGCGGCCTCGAGCGGCGCATGGGAATCGGGACGGGGAAGATGGCCAACCGCTGTCCCTGGGCCTTGCTCCCAGCCGGGGTTTACCGAGCCGGCACCTCTCGATGCCGCTGGTGCGCTCTTACCGCACCTTTGCACCCTTGCCTGTGCGCCGGGCAAGCCCGGGCCATCGGCGGTGTGTTTCTGTGGCACTGTCCTCACGGTCACCCGCACTGGGCGTTACCCAGCAGGCCTGGCCATTGGGGAGCCCGGACTTTCCTCAACCGGCCGCGGCGCCGGCCCGAAGGCCGCACCGCACCGATCGCGATCACCTCGCCTGCTTTCCAGCCCTAAGACTAGGAGTCTGAGGGGCCGGGCCCAGCCCTAAAGTGGTCACGCGTGTGGCAGGGATACCCCTCCTCCATGCCCGTCCAGGGGCTGTAGCTCAGCCGGATAGAGCGACGGTTTCCTAAACCGTAGGTCGTGGGTTCGAGTCCCGCCAGCCCCGTTTCCGCTTGTCGGTCGAGAGAACCCGGACGGTCCTAGTCCCTGTAGCGGAAGAGGCCAAGGCGCCGGAACATGCCGAAAAGGGGCCCTTCTTTTTCTGCAATGCCGCTGAAGCCAATCGCCATCAGGATGGCCAGGACGGAGTTGCGCACGGCCTCGCCGATGAACTGTTCCAGCCGCTGGCGGCGTAATTCTCCGGCCTGAAAATTGGCCGCGTTCAGCTGACTGTCAAAGTTGCTGATCAGACGCTTCTTGATTTCCGGAAAGGGTGCATCAAAACGTGCTGGCAACGGGGGAGGCGTGGGAAGACTGCCCAGGAAACTGCGCAGTTCCTCTTCGTTGTTGGCGGCTGTCGCCCCCCGGATGATTCGCTTGATCAGCTGAATACTCTGATTTTCTTTCGCCTGAACGGCCCCATTGGCCCGGTGGCCGGCATAGAACTGAAATGGGATGATGATCAGGAGCAGAACGGCAAACCACCCCGCCAACCTGCGGAGCAGGCCGGCCTGCTCCAGCAGCTGCTGATTCCTTTCATTCAGGAACACCGCACCGCACACCAGCAGGATGCCCAGCAACAGAAAGGTGCTGCTGGCGAGGATGGCGCTGATCAGGCGCAACTGCCAGGCCGGATCGATCAACTTCACCGGCAGTGAGGAGAACAGAAGGCCCGTGAGAGCGGAACCGATCAACACCCAGCCCACCAGGGCGAACCAGCGGGAGGCGATGACGGCAGGCCGCCTGATGGCGCTGCCCATGCTTTTCGTCGGGTCCATCACGTCAGGCTCCTCAGCAGACTGGGGTTCATCAGGGTAGGAAGTCAGGAAAGCGTGCCCAGATTAACCTTCCGTGGCGTTTGGGTCTTGTCGGAAGGCGATAAAAAGGCTTGCAAAAAAAAGCCCCCCCTTGGAAGGGGAGGCTGGGTTGGAGAAGGTTGGTGGATACCCGGGAACGGGGATCAGGCAACCTGCTTGATGCGGTTCCGGAGCTTGCGGGAGAGACCGAAAGCGGCACCGGCACCGAGAATCGGAAGCGGGCCAGGAACGTTGGTGTCGGTGGAGGGCTTGGTTTGGGTGAACTGGATGCCGAAGCTGTTGATGGTGGAAGGGCCTTGGCCGGCAGGGGCGTTGGCGGCAAACGTCTGGGTGAAGGTGGCAGCCACGGTGTTGTCAAGGAACAACCCGGAGGTGCTGGGGTTGCTCAGTGAGGTGGCGGTCAGCGGAGCGGGGAGCGCCGCCGACGTGATCGTGGTGGTGAAGCCGCCACCCAGCAGGTTGCCTCCAGTGATGTTGGCCTGGGCAGCCAGGAACTCGTTTCCAGCAGCAAGACCGGCGGGGGTGATGCTGATGGTGTAGCCGACGGAGCCGGAAATGTTGGACTGGGCTTGGGGGTCGAAGTTGTACTGCAGCTGGTAGAAGACAGGCGTGATCTGGGTGAAGAGGATGCTGTCAAGAGCACCGGGGGTGAACCCGTTGAAGCTGAGGCCGCTCAGCGTCTTGTCGCCGATGGTCAGAGGGTCACCGTTGTTGCAGGTGCCTCCAAGGACGGCGGACACCAGGCAAGAGATTTTGTCGCCAGGGGCCTGTTGAGCCTTGGACTCGCCGGCCTGCAGGGAGAGAGCGGCGGCGGCGGCCAGGACACCAGCTTTGGCAACGAGAGCCGGTTTGAAGCGGAATCGAGTGGTCGTCATGGTTTGGAGGGGTGGTTGGGCGCTGGGGACGGGGAGTGGCCCAAGCACCTACAAAGGCAAACTTGGCCAACGTTGGAACCATACCACAAATCTGAGTAATCCTTAAGGCGTCCTGTCACCGGATCTTCATCTTTGTCAGGGCGTCGGCACCGCGGTCCTTGGCAAGGGGTGCTTACGGTGAGGGAAGCCAGTGCTGATCAGGAGAATTCGCGAGACGACTGGTGGGTCCAGCGAGCCATGGCTTTCCGCCCATGCCGTTCAGGTCTTCACCATTGTCCAGTGTGTTGGCCTGAGGCTGCACCATCAGTCGATTCTGGCTTCCCAGGGTGGGCAGAAGCTTCGCCCTGGGAAGCCCAAAATTCCAAATCCCCAGCTTCCAGACCCATGGCCCCCCGTCCCCTGCTCTCCCCCTGGCTGGCCACCCCCGTCGCCTTCCTTGCCGGTGCGGTCGTCGCCTCGGGTGTCGCCGTCGCCCAGCAGCCCAACATGCAGAACGCCCTCAATGCGCTGTTCAGCGCCCGGTCGTCCCTGCAGATGGCGGCTCCTAATAAAGGTGGCCACCGCGATCGGGCGATCACCCTGGTGAATCAGGCCATCGCCGAGGTGGAGGCGGGCATCGCCTACGCCGGCAACTGACGCTTCGCTGTCCCCGTAACGAGCGCTACCGCTGGTGGGCTTCCCAAAATGAACGCTCCCGCTAGCGTGGCCCCAGTCGTCAGCAGTGGATGACCCAGCTTCACGACCTGCGCCTGCGGTTGCTGGTGCAGCAGGAGAGCGAATCCATCGCCCACAGCCACCCCGATGACCTTGATCTTTCGGTGGTGCAGGCCCGCTGCCTCTGCTGGCTGGCCCTCCTGGCCGATGCCCACGAGGAGCAGGCCGGCGATGCCGAGCGTCGCGGCGATGTGGAGCAGGCCATGGGCTGGTTCGCCGATTCGATGCGCCTGCGCGATGTGATCCAGGTGGTCAGCTCGATCGAGATTCCCCTGCCGCTGCTCCAGGAGGACGGCGACCAGCCCGATCAGGACCCGATGGCCGCCTGAGCGGTTGCGCTCCTGCGCCGCTCTTTGCTCCGCTGCTCCCGGTCGGTGCCATGATGACCATTGAATGAAAGAAGGGACGCGGTGCCAGAAGAGCCCTGCCAATGTCCTGATTGCCAGCGGTTCTATCGGGAACACGACCGGCTGATCCGAGAAAATCCCAGCCTGCGTCAGCAGCAGGAGCTGAACTGGGCGGCGCTGCAGTCGTTCCGCACCCTCGCCGGCCGGGTGCTGGAGGAGCTCCAGAAGCAGCACGGCGACGGTGACGCCCCCCCCACCCCCGCAGCCCCGGACGCCGTCCCAGCCGAGGCCGGTGCCGAGGTGCCCGCGGAGCAGGAGGCGATTCAGCAGGCCATGGCCGACCTGGAGAACATCAACGCCCACCTCTTCTCCATCGAGGCCCTGATGGAGCGCATCTTCGATGTGCGGGTGCCTGAGCCCGTCGAGCAGACCTTCCGGGAGGTGGCCGGTGAGCTCGCCCCCGATCCCCTCAACGCCGACCGGCTGCGCCTCAACCGCCTGCTGCACCAGACACCCGACCTGCCCGATCACCGGGGCGGCTGAAGCCCCCCGGTCCGCCTCAGGCCAGCCTCACCGGGCCACCCTCACGGCGCCGCCGGCAGCCGGCGGCCCTTAGCCGGAGCTTCATCGATCTCGCAGGTGATGGTCACGGGGAACTCCTCCGCCTGCCAGATCCGTTCGCAGTACTCCCGGATCGAGCGATCGGAGGAGAACAGGCCGCTGCGGGCGGTGTTCAGCAGCGACATCCGGTTCCAGCGCGGACGGTCGCTCCAGGCGTCGCTCACGTCCTGCTGGGCCTTCAGGTAGGCCTCGAAGTCGGCCAGCACGAAGAAGGGGTCGCGGCCGGTGAGGTTCTCCAGCAGGGGGCGGAACAGCTCCTTGTCGCCGTTGCTGAAGTGGCCGCTCTCGATCAGGTGCAGCACCTCCGGCAGCTCCGGGGTGGAGCCGATCAGCTCCCAGGGCCGGTAGCCCTGCTGCTTGAGTTCGGCAATGCCCTCGGTGGTGCGACCGAAGAGAAAGAAGTTGTCATCGCCCACCTGCTCACGGATCTCGACGTTGGCGCCATCGAGGGTGCCGATGGTGAGGGCGCCGTTCATCATGAATTTCATGTTGCCGGTGCCGGAGGCCTCGAGGCCGGCGGTGGAGATCTGCTCGGAGAGGTCGGCGGCGGGATAGACCCGCTCCCCGAGCTTGACGTTGTAGTCGGCGAGGAAGATGACGCGCAGGCGGCCGTCCATGTCGGGATCGGCGTTGACGACGTCGGCGATGCCGTTGATGAAGCGGATGATCAGCTTGGCCATGGCGTAGCCGGGGGCGGCCTTGCCCCCGAAGATCACGGTGCGGGGGGCCATGCCGTCAGCGAGGCCGTTCTTGATGCGCAGGTACTGGGCGATCACCTGGAGGGCATTGAGGTGCTGGCGCTTGTACTCGTGGATGCGCTTCACCTGCACGTCGAACATCGAGGCGGGATCCACCAGCACGCCCGTGTGGCGATGGATGTAGTGGGTGAGATGGCGCTTCACCGACAGCTTGGTGGCTCCCCAGTGCTCCAGGAAGCCGCTGTCGTCGGCGTAGCGCTCCAGCTGGCGCAGTTCGTCCAGGTTGCGCACCCAGCCGTCGCCGATTGAGGCATCCAGCAGGGCCGAGAGCTGGGGATTGGCCAGGGCCACCCAGCGCCGGGGGGTGACGCCGTTGGTGACGTTGGTGAACTTCTCGGGCCAGAGGGCGGCGAACTCGGGGAAGAGGTCCTGCTTGACCAGGGCGCTGTGGAGGGCGGCGACGCCGTTGACGTGGTGGGAGCCGATGGTGGCGAGGTGGGCCATGCGGACGGCCTTGTCGCCGGCCTCATCGATGATCGAGAGGCGTCGCAGCACGGCGTCGTTGCCGGGGTACTTGAGGCGCACCTGCTGGAGGAAGCGGCGGTTGATCTCGAAGATCAGCTCGAGATGGCGGGGCAGCAGGGAGCCGAAGAGATCGAGGCCCCACTTTTCCAGGGCCTCGGGCAGGAGGGTGTGGTTGGTGTAGGAGAGGCAGGCGGTGGTGATGGCCCAGGCGCTGTCCCACTCGAGATGCTTGTCGTCGAGCAGGAGCCGCATCAGCTCGGCGACGGCGATGGAGGGGTGGGTGTCGTTGAGCTGGATGGCCCAGTGCTCGGGGAACTCCTGGACGGGAATGCCGCGGGCATCGAGGCTGCGGATCATGTCCTGCAGCGAGCAGCTGACGAAGAAGTGCTGCTGCTTGAGGCGCAGCTGGCGGCCCTTGGCGGTGCCGTCGTTGGGGTAGAGCACCTTGCAGAGGGTCTCGGAGCCCACCTTCTCCTCCACGGCGCCGTAGTAGTCGCCGCTGTTGAAGGCGTAGAAGTCGAAGGATTCGGTGGCATCGGCGCGCCAGAGGCGCAGCCGGTCGCAGGTGTTCACCCGATAGCCGAGCACGGGCACATCGTGCGGGACGCCGATGGCGTGCTCGGCGGGGATCCAGCGCACCCGGTAGGCGCCGTGCTGGTCGCGGTAGCTCTCGGTGTGGCCACCGAAGCCCACGAAACAGGCCTGGTCGGGGTGGGGAATCTCCCAGGGCCAGCCGGCCTTGAGCCACTTGTCGGTGATCTCCACCTGCCAGCCGTCGCGGATCAGCTGGTCGAAGATGCCGAACTCGTAGCGGATGCCGTAGCCGGTGGCCGGGATCTCGAGGGTGGCGAGGGATTCGAGGAAGCAGGCGGCCAGACGACCCAGGCCGCCATTGCCCAGTCCCGGTTCCTCCTCCACGTCGAGGATCTCCTCGATGTCGTTGATGCCGAACTGGCGCAGGGCTTCGGCGGCCTCCTTCTGGATGCCCAGCATCAGGAGGTTGTTGCCGAGCTGGGGACCGATCAGGAATTCGGCCGAGAGGTAGGCGACGATCCGTTTGGGGTTGGAGCCGATGGCCTCGATGCCCGCCAGGTAGCGGGTCATCAGCCGGTCACGCACGGCGTAGCTGAGCGCCATGTAAAGGTCGTGGCGGCTGGCGCTGGGGGCCAGCTTGCCGAGCGTGTAGAAGAGGTGCTCGGTCATGCCCTCGAACACGTCCGTCGCCGTCAGGCCGCTGCGATCGGGATCCGCGAAGCACCCGGGCGTCGGCAGGCTCAGGTTGCGGGGTTGCTGGTCGGTCATGGCGGTCGGCGCGCGGTGGTCCCTCGGGCACAGGTCTTGCCGTGCGTCCCAAGACCGTAGCGGTGGTTGCCATTCCTCCTGAGCGGCCTGTTGGGAGATCAGCAACGGCACACGTGATCAACGCCAACGCCCCTAGCGTCCGATGGCCCGTGCATCCCTTCATGGTCGCGCCCAGCCTGCTGCTCGAGGTCGGCAACACCCAGATCGAGACGGTGGAAACCCTGCTTCAGGTGGGGCGCTACCTGGTCATCTTTCTGGCGGCCCGGGCCTTGGCGGAGCTGATGGTGCGCCTCGGTCTGCCCACGATCCTCGGGGAACTGCTGGCGGGCGTTCTGGTCGGCGTCACCGGTCTGCACCTGATCCTGCCACCGGAGGTCCACGCCCAGCTCAACCAGGGCATGCTCGAGCTGATCGGCGCCTGTGCCGGGGTCAGCCCGGAGGCCGTGGCCACGATCTACGCCGAGAGCTTCCCCTCCCTGGAGGCCACCGCCAGGCTCGGTCTCTACGCCCTGCTGTTCCTCACGGGCCTGGAGAGTGAACTCGACGAACTGATGGCCGTGGGTCGCCAGGCCACCACCGTGGCCCTCACCGGCGTGGTGCTGCCCTTCGCCATGGGCACGGCGGGGCTCTACCTCCTGTTCCATGTGCCCCTGTTTCCGGCGGTGTTCGCGGGCGCCTCGATGACCGCCACCAGCATCGGCATCACCGCCAGCGTCTTCGGGGAACTCGGATTCCTCCGCACCCGGGAGGGCCAGACCGTCATCGGTGCCGCCGTGCTCGACGACATCTTCGGCATCGTCATCCTGGCGGTGGTGGTGGCTCTGGCCGGTGACGGGGTGCTTTCCGCCGGTCCGATCCTGAAGCTGGTGCTGGCGGCGGCGGTGTTCGTGGCGGTGGCCCTGTTCCTGAGCCGCACGGCCGCCCCCGTCTTCGACTGGGTCCTTGACCGGCTCAGGGCACCGGGGGAGGTGGCGGTGGCCGGCTTCGTGGTGCTGGGTCTGTGCTGCTTCGTCGCCGAGGCGATCGGCCTTGAGGCGGCCCTCGGGGCCTTCGCCGCCGGTCTGATCCTTAGCGCCTCCAAGCACACCGAAGCCATCCAGCAGTCGGTGAAGCCCCTGGCGGCCCTGTTCGCCACCGTCTTCTTCGTGCTGATCGGCAGTTCCCTGGACCTGTCGGTGATGAATCCCCTCAACCCCGACAACCGGGAAGGGTTGGTGGTCGCCCTGTTCCTGCTGGTGGTGGCGATCGCCGGCAAGGTGGCCGCTGGCTGGAGCTACCTCAGCAAGGAGAAGACCAACCGTCTGGTGGTGGGCCTGGGGATGATGCCCCGCGGGGAGGTGGGCCTGATCTTCCTGGGGCTGGGCAGCCAGGCCGGCATCCTCTCGGCGCCCCTGGAGGCGGCCATCCTGCTGATGGTGATCGGCACCACCTTCCTGGCGCCCCTGCTGCTGCGGCTGGCCCTCAGCGGTGTCGAGGTTCCTGCCGACCCGGCGGAGACCCCGGCCGAGCAGGCCGCCTGATCCCCTCGCCGCCTCAGGACCTGCGGTCGTCGTCCCGTCGGGCCGCCAGGCCGATCGACAGGCCGCCGAGCACGGCAATCAGGCCCAGGCTGCCGGCCCAGCCCGGGCCCAGGGCCCAGCTGAGCAGCAGCTCCACCCCCAGGCCCACCGCCAGGGCGAGCAGCAGGCTGCCGCCCACCAGCACCAGCTGCTGCAGCCCCTCTTCCAGAGAGGCGTCGGCCAGCGCCTGCTCCAGCCGGGCGAGGGGAACGCTCAGAGGCAGATACAGGGCCAGGGCCCAGAGGGCGATCCCCGGCAGCAACGGGCTCAGGTCGGAGAGGCTGAAGGCGTCGGGCATGGCGGCAGGCGCAGGGGGCAGGGCCGCGCACTGGCCGCGCTTCCTAGCATCGTCCCTCATTGCGCCACCGCTGCGTTCATGGCTTCGTCACCCGAGACCTCCTGGTCGTTCCTGGGCCACCGGGTGCATGCCCTGCGGGCGGCTCCGGAGCAGCCCACCGGGCCGGCGATCCTGCTGGTGCACGGCTTCGGCGCTTCCACCGACCACTGGCGGTTCAACATCCCCGTGCTGGCCCGGACCCATGAGGTCCATGCCATCGATCTGCTCGGCTTCGGCCGCAGCGCCAAGCCCGCCGGCCTCTCCTACGGCGGTGCCCTCTGGCGCGACCAGCTCTGCGCCTACGTGGAGGAGCGCATCGGCCGCCCCACCGTGCTGGTGGGCAACTCCCTCGGCGGTTTCGCCGCCCTCGCCGCCGGGGCCGCCCTCGGCGAGCGGGCCGCCGGCGTGGCCCTGCTCAATGCCGCCGGGCCCTTCAGCGACGAGCAGGCGCCGCCGCTGGGCTGGGGGGCCATCGCCCGCCGCACCATCGGCCCGGCCCTGCTGCGCAGCCCCGTGCTGCAGCGCCTGCTGTTCGAGAACATGCGCCGCCCCGCCACCGTGCGCCGCACCCTGAATCAGGTGTACATCGACCGCACCAACGTCGATGACGCCCTGGTGGAGGCGATCCTGCGCCCCTCCCGCGACCCCGGGGCCTTCGGCGTCTTCCGCACCGTCTTCGACATCCCCCGCGGCCAGCCCCTCGACGAACTGTTCGCCGAGCTCACGGCGCCGCTGCTGCTGCTCTGGGGCATCCGCGACCCCTGGATCAACGCCGCCGGCCGCCGGGCCAGCTTCCAGCGGCATGCGCCGGCCCGCACCACCGAAGTGGTGCTCGAAGCCGGCCACTGCCCCCACGATGAGGTGCCCGACCAGGTCAACCGGGCCCTGCTGGAGTGGCTGGCGGGTCTGGTGGCCAGCCCGGTTGCCGCGCTGACCGCCGGCTGAACCCGGCGGCGGCTGCCGGTCGGTACATTTCCCTCCACACAGGGGGGCCGGTTTGATCGCCGCCGTCACAAGCACCGGAGCCGCCGCCGCGGCAAGCGGCCCAGCGAGCGGAGCCGGCGGGAAGGGAGGGGGATTCGCCTACCGGCCGGACATCGACGCGCTGCGGGGAGCGGCGATGCTGGCGGT
>NZ_JAGQBM010000021.1:0-45188 GCF_024345635.1 Cyanobium sp. Lug-B | reverse complement strand
GCGTGCCGCTGGCGCTGCCCGCCGCCAGCACCACCCACGCCGCCCGCTCCACGCCGCCACCGGCCAGCTCCACCCGCCAGCCGCCCCCTTCGGGGCGCAGGGCCACGGCCGCCTCCGCCCGCACGGTCAGACCCCGTTCGCGGCCGTCCGCCGCCAGGGCGGCCAGGGCCGATCCGGGATCGAGCTGGCCGTCGCGGCCGGAGTGGAGCCCGGCCAGCGACGGCTGGGGCAGGCCGGGTTCCAGCTGATCCAGCCGCCGCCGGTCCCAGGGCTCCAGGGGCAGGCCCAGGGCCCGCTTGCGGGCCCCCAGTGCCACGAGCCGTTCCTGCTCGTCCCCATCGGCCGCCAGCAGCAGCACCCCGGAGCGGTAGGGGATCCGATGTCCCCGCCGGGCCAGATCGTGGCGCCAGCGGCTCCAGAGTTCCAGGCTGCGCTGACGCAGCTCCCAGGCCCGGCCCCGGTCGCGGTGGAAGCTGTCGGCCATCAACACCCCGAGGGCGGCCAGGCTGCCGCTGCGCTCGGGGCCTTCGCCTGGGCCGGGGTCAGCGCCGGGGGGCTCCCCAGGAGCAAGCCGCTGGGCCGGATCGAGCAGCAGCACCGTATGGCCACGGCCCTGGAGCCACCAGGCGCAGGCCAGACCCACGATGCCGCCTCCGATCACGATGACGGAGGTGCCGGATGCGGACAACGGGGACCCGCCCGGTTCAGGAGGGGTTGCGGGGCCCGCCGCGGTGCGGATCAGGCGTCGTCGCCGCTGGCGACGGGCTGGGGCGCGGGGGTGGTGGGGGACGGGGCCGGAGGCACGGCGTTCGAGACCTTGGCTTCGGCGGCGAAGGTCTCGGCCAGGGCGATGGCCTCGGCGGGGATCACCTCGGCATAGGAGCTGAAGCCGGTGGCCACCTTGATGTAGTCCTTGCGCAGGTTCTCGCCGTCCTGCAGACGGGCGGCCTCATCGAGCTTGGCCAGGGAGGCCTTCAGCTTGGTGGCCCGCTTGGTGGCCTCGGCCCGGTCCGCCGGCAGCAGGCGCTGGTTGATGTAGAGCATCTGGCGGCCCAGATCCTGCATCGGACCGTGGATCAGGTTGCGGGTGAACACCCAGTTGCGCTCGTTGACCAGGTCGGCCAGTTCCGGCAGGCGCTCCTTCGACGCCAGGAACCCTTCGGCCTGGCGGGCGATCAGGGTCATGTCCTCCGGGCTGATCGTCGGCGGCTTGCGGGTCTGGTCACCCGAGCAGGCCACCAGGGAAAAACTCAGCACCAGGGCCACCGCAAGCAGGCTGAGGCGGCGCAGGACACCCATCAGGGAGAGGGGCGCAGGGATCGACGCGACGGCCATGGGACGGTGCAGTGACGTGGCTGGCGCCGTGACTTTACCGGCCCGACTGCGCCACGATGCAGCTTCCGACCGATCCGTTCCGGATTCATTGATGCGTTCCCCCACGGCGATCCTGCAGCTGATCTGCCCCGATCGGCCAGGGCTGGTGAGCGAACTCTCGGGCTGGGTGGCCGCCAACGGCGGCAACATCCTCCATGCCGACCACCACACCGATGCGGGGGCGGGGCTGTTCCTGAGCCGGATCGAATGGGCCCTGGAGGGGTTCGGCCTGCCCCGTGAGGCGATCGTTCCGGCCGTCGCGGCCCTGGCGGGGCGCCTCGGCGGCGAAGGCCAGGTGCATTTCTCCGATGCCCTGCCCCGGGTGGCGATCTTCGCCAGCCGCCAGGACCACTGCCTGGTGGACCTGCTCTGGCGCACCCGCTCCGGGGAGCTGCCGATGCAGGTGCCCCTGGTGATCTCCAACCACCCCGACCTGGAGGCGCTGGCGGTCGATTTCGGTGCCCGCTTCGTCCATCTGCCGGTCACGGTGGCCACCCGCCCGGAGGTGGAGCAGGCCCAGCTGGCCCTGCTGGAGGAGGAGCGGATCGAGCTGGTGGTGCTGGCCAAGTACATGCAGGTGCTGAGCCCCGCCTTCCTGGACCGCTTCTCCCAGGTGATCAACATCCACCACTCCTTCCTGCCGGCCTTTCAGGGGGCCCAGCCGTACCACCGGGCCTGGGAGCGGGGGGTCAAACTGATCGGCGCCACGGCCCACTTCGTCACCGAGGAGCTGGATGGGGGGCCGATCATCGAGCAGGCCACCATGCACGTGGGCCATCGCGACGAGGTGGAGGACCTGATCCGCAAGGGCCGCGACACCGAACGGCTGGCCCTGGCCCGGGCGGTGCGCCTGTTTCTGCGGCGACAGGTGATGGTCTACAGGGGCCGAACCGCCGTGTTTGATTGAGCCGTCTCCCGGGACCCGCCGTCGGTCCTCCGCTGCCGCCACCGCTCCGGTGATCCGTTTTTCCGCCCTCGACGAGCGCCTGATGGCGCCCAAGCCGGCCGCCGCCACGCCCCTGGGCTGGCGCTGCTTCCAGCTGGGGATGGTCCTGCTGGCCAGCAGTGCCTTTCTGGCGGGTCTGGCCCTGCTGCTGGCCCTGATCCTGGGCAGCCGCCACCGCCGCCCGGTGCTGGCCGACCGGGCCAACGTGGTGCTCCTGGCGGCGGCGGTGCTGATGGTGCTGGGCTGCTTCCGGGCCGCCAGCAATGACCTGGCCTGGCTGGGGCTCGGCAACTGGCTGCCCTTCTTCTGGGGGTTCTGGGGCTTCCAGGTGTATCTGGGCACCCCCGCCGCCCGCCGCCGGGTGGCCCTGGCGGTGGTGGCCGGCACGGTGCCGGTGATCCTCACCGGCCTGGGCCAGATCTGGTGGGGCTGGAGCGGACCCTTCCAGTGGCTGGGGGGCCTGATCATCTGGCACATCAAGGCCGGCGGCAATCCGCCGGAGCGGCTGGCCGGGCTGTTCGACTACGCCAACATCGCCGGCGCCTGGCTGGTGCTGGCCTGGCCCCTGACCCTGGCGGCCCTGCTGGAGGGGGGCCTCGGCTGGCGCCGCCGGGGGGTGGTGCTGGTGATCGCCGCCGGCCTGGTGGCGGCGGTGTTCCTCACCGATTCTCGCAATGCCTGGGGGGCCCTGATGCTGGCGGTGCCCGTGGTGGCCGGGCCCGGCAGCTGGCTGTGGCTGCTGCCGGTGCTGCTGGTGGTGCTGGCGGTGATCGGCCTGTCCACCCTGCCCTGGGTGCCGGCGGCCCCGCAGGAACTGGCCCGGCAGGTGGTGCCCGAGGCGATCTGGGGCCGGCTGATCGACCTCGAGCACGGCGGCCAGCGGCCCCTGGCGATCACCCGCCTGGCCCAGTGGCAGGTGGCCCTGGGGCTGATCGCCGAACGGCCCTGGCTGGGCTGGGGGGCGGCCGCCTTCAGCATCATCTATCCGATGCGCACCGGCTTCTGGCACGGCCACCCCCACAACCTGCCGATCGATCTGGCGATGAGCCACGGGGTGCCGGTCGCCGTCCTGGTGGTGGGCCTGGTGCTGTGGCTGCTGCTCCGGGCCGGGCGGCTGGGCATGGCCGGCGGGGCCCTGTTCGACCGGGCCTGGTGGGCCGCGGCCCTGGTGCTGGTGGCCCTGCACGCCACCGACATCCCCCTCTATGACAGCCGGGTCAATGTGGCGGGGTGGGTGCTGCTGGCGGGTCTGCGCTGCTATCGCCGGCCAGCGCCTCCTGCCGATGCCTGAGCAGGGTGGCGGGCGGCAGGGGACCCTCCAGATGGGTCCAGGGCAGCACCCGCTCCTCGTCCCAGGTGGCGTGGACCACCTCCTGCCAAGGGGGCGGCGCCGGCAGGGGGACCGGCAGGTCGGCGGGGGCCGTTGCCTCCCCGGCCCGCACCGCCCGGTAGGCCGTCTTCCAGCCGCCCTGGCTGTCGTGGCGGCCGCGGGCCGCGGCGATCACCGGCGCCAGGCGCCGGTCGCTGCGGGAGAGCAGGGCCTGGATCACGCTCCAGCCGTAGCTCTCGGGGCGCAGCTCGATCCCCTTGGGCTGCAGGCGCCGGGCCAGCCGCTGCAGGCGCTTCTCCGCCTCCGGCCGCACCCCTTCCCACTGGAAGGGGGTGTGGGCCTTGGGCACGAAGGTGCTCACCCCGAGGCTCAGCCGCAGGCCCGGGGTGGCCTTCCTGAGGGCCAGCAGCAGGTCGGCGGTGGCCTCGATGTCGGCCTCCTCCTCGCTGGGCAGGCCCGCCATGCCGTAGAGCTTCAGGCCGCTGAGGCCCCCTTCCTTCGCGTAGCGGGCCGCCGAGAAGATCTCCTCGCCGGCCAGCTTCTTGTTGACCACCCGGCGCATCCGTTCGCTGCCGCTTTCAATCGCGATCGTCAGTGACTTGCTGCCTCGCCGGGCCAGGATCCGCCCCAGCTGGGGGGTCACGGTGGCGGCCCGCACCGAGCTGACGCTGACCCGGGTGCCCTCGAAACGGTCCTGATCGAGCCAGGTGAGCAGGTCGGCGAACTGGGGGTGCTGGGTCACCGAGGCCCCCAGCAGGCCGAGCCGCTGGGTCACCGCCAGCCCCGTCTCCACCGCCGGGATCAGGCCGTCGTCGAGGGAGGCGGTGCGGAACGGCAGGGTCAGGTAGCTGGCCAGGCAGAAGCGGCAGAGCTCCGGGCAGCTGCGGGCCACCTCCACCATGTGGATCGAGGGCCAGGCGGCCTCCGGCGTGATCACCGTGGAATGGCTGAGGGTGTTGCCGCGCCAGGTCTGCTTGGCGATGGTGGCCGGCACCTCGGCGGTGGTGGGCTCCACCCCGAGCAGGGTGCCATCGCTGTCGTAGCGGGGTGCGTAGAGGGATGGCACGTAGACTCCGGGAACCCGGGCCAGCTGCCGCAGGCGTTCGGGCCGGGGCAGGGCGCGGGCGGCCTGGAGCGCGTCGATGAAGGCGGGCAGCAGCAGTTCACCGTCGCCCAGCAGCACCACATCGAAGAAGGGGGCCAGGGGCTCCGGGTTGGCGGTGAGCACCGGGCCACCGCCGAACACGATCGGGTCGTCCTCCCCCCGCTGGTGACTCCAGAGGGGGATGCCCTGCTGCTCCAGCAGGTCGAGCAGCACCGGTCCGTCCAGCTCCCAGCTGAGCGAGAGGCCGAACAGGTCGCAATGGCGGTGCGGTGGGTCCCCCTGGTCGGTGAACAGCCGCCGCACGTCGAGGTCGCTGCGGCGCGCCAGGCTGGCCCACACCACCTGGTAGCCCAGGCTCGTGATCCCCACCGAATAGCTGCTCGGGAAGGCCAGCACGGTGCGCAGGGCATCCGCGCAGGGCCGGGCCGGCTCAAACAGCAGCGTTTCCTGGTTCAGGGGGGCGGTGGGACGGGGAGATCCAGCGTGTCACTTCCGGTGGCGGGCTGGCGCCTCCCTAAACTCATGCGCTATCCGACAGGCCACCATGCCCACCCTGCCCAGTTTCGTCGAGATCATCCTCGGGATCCTGGTGCTGTTCGGCGGCGGGGAACTGTTCGTGGCCGGTTCGGTCGCCCTGTCCCTGCTGCTGGGCATCCCCCAGCTGGTGATCGGCCTGACGGTGGTGTCTTTGGGCACCAGTACGCCGGAGCTGTTCGTGAGCGTGCTGTCCACCATTCAGGGGGATGCGGACCTGGCGGTCAGCAACGTGGTGGGCAGCAACATCTTCAACATCCTGGTGGTGCTGGGCGCCAGCGCGGCGATCGTTCCCCTGCGCGTCAGGAGCCGCCTGGTGCGCAGGGACGTGCCGCTGCTGCTGGGTGTCTCGATGGCCGTGTGGGGCATGGCCTCGGGGGGCCGGCTCACCTGGCAGGCCGGGGTGGCGCTGCTGTTCGCGACGGTGGCCAATCTGGTCTGGGAGATCCGCACCGCCTCGGAGGATTCCGAGGAGGACGACGACAACGAGAACGAGCGGGCCACACCGCTGGTGGCCGCCTTCAAGCTGGCGGCGGGCCTGGCCCTGCTGGTGGTCGGCTCCCAGCTGCTGGTGCGCGGGGCCACCACGGCCGCCGTGGCCCTGGGGGTGAGCCAGACGGTGATCGGCCTGACGATCGTGGCGGCCGGCACCTCGATGCCCGAGCTCGTCACCTCCGTGGTGGCCGCCTACCGGGGCAAGGCCGACCTGGCCATCGGCAACGTGGTAGGCAGCAACCTGCTCAACCAGATCGTGATCCTGGGGCTCTGCGCCGTGGTGGCCGGCGGCAAGGGGCTGGCGGTGGATCCAGTGATGATTAACCGCGATCTGCCGATCATGGTGGCCACCACCCTGGCCTGCCTGCCGATCTTCTGGACCAACGGGGTGATCTCACGCCTTGAGGGCTGGATTCTGCTGGGTCTCTATGTGCTCTATCTGGTGGAGCAGGTCCTGGCCTCCACCGCCGGCGGCGAGATCGTCGACAACACCTACCGGTTCGTGGTGCTGGTGGCGGTGCTGCCCCTGCTGATGGTGTTCCTGGTCTGGCAGGTGCTGCGCTGGAAGCAGCAGCGCAAACTCCTGGCCGTTCAGGGCGGCGAATAGCAGGACGGCAGGCCTGGCTGGTGTGAGTCACGCCGATAGGCCCTTGGGGTCAGCGGCGGTAGCGTTTTGCCATGGTTTCCGCCTTCGCACAGCCGTTCGTGCCGCCCGCTGGCACCTGTTCGGCGAGGTGGCCCGCGAGAGGAAGGGTGCTCTATGTCGCCGGCTGAGGACGCGGCGCTGCTGGAGGCCGAACTCGACCGCTGCGAGCGGGCTGTGGCGGGGCTCGGTTGACCGGCCAAGCAAGCGGGCGCCCGAGGTTCAACCTGTCCTTGGATGGAGTGTTAACCGGTGGCCAGGGTTGGCCAAGGCAGCAGGGTGTTTCTGCGGGTCTGCCTAAGTTGCCGGAGTTACGTGGCGCTGAGAGGTGAAGCCAGGCCATGTCAAGGGTTTGGTGGCGTTGCCCTCAGAGCAACGCGCTTTTATGCTTCCCAAGGCTGAAAGCTTGGGACTTAGATGGTTCCGCCCAAGAAGCGTTAGGCCTCAGAATTCGCCCTCCCGCCTACCCGCACGCCAAACACCTGAGCAACATCGCCTGCTATGAAGCCGCGAGAACTTGTCTTAGCCTGGGTAGAAGCCTTCAACGTCGCTGACGTCGACGCCCTGGCGGACTTCTACGCCGAAGATGCTGTCAACCACCAAGTCGCCGAGTCGCCGGTTGAAGGACGGGAAGCCATACGAGCCATGTTCAAGAGTGGTTTCGAGAATGCAGACATGACATGCATCATTGAGAACATCTTTGAAGACGGCGACTGGGCAATCCTGGAATGGAAGGACCCACTCGGACTACGCGGCTGCGGCTTCTTCCAGGTGAAGGAGGACAAGATTGCGTTTCAGCGCGGCTACTGGGACAAGCTCAGTTTTCTCCGCTCTCAAGGCCTGCCCATCCCAAGCGGCTCGTAGGCGCATGCCACTGCTGAGGCCTAACCCCTCGCTCAAGCTGACCCGCTACGGCAGTCGTCAGGGGCAGCGCAGCGCCCTTGCTCATGTTGCGCCGCGCGGCCACTACTGCCCGCCTCCGCGGGCAGCTCAGCTCAAACGGTAGGCTGGGTAAGCCTGCAAAAAGTCTAAGCGACAGTTCACTCCTAAGTCAAACAGGGGATTGTGGATGAATTATACAAAGCTGCAACAGACAATTAAAGATATCTCAAGCAAAGATCTTGAGCAGAGAAAGGGTTGGTACTCACCTGCCGCAGAAGCCTATAATTCCGCAAGGCCTAAATACCCAAGTGAACTCGTTGACAAGGTCGTCAACGCAGCTCAGCTTACTCAGTCCTCAAGAATTCTTGAAATTGGTAGTGGCCCAGGAACAGCAACGGCCTCATTTACTCAACTCGGCTGTCAAATGGTCTGTATTGAACCCAATCCTGACTTTTGCGAGTTAGCAAAAAAGAATTGCGAATCGTATCCGTCAGTAGAAGTGATCAATACATCCTTTGAGGAATGGGATCTAGAGCATGAAGCATTTGATGCAGTTCTCGCAGCAAGCTCCATGCATTGGATCCCTTCCGAGATTGGCTATACAAAGGCGAGCAGTGCACTGAAAGAGGATGGCTATTTAATCCTCTTGTGGAACAAAGAGCTGCAGCCCTGCAAGTCAATGCAGAAAGCGTTTTCGAGTTTATACCAACTACATGCGCCCTCTCTTGGCCGATACGAAGACAGGGAAACACAGGAAGACATTCTGGCTGGCCTTGGACAAATGATGCTTGACTCAGGCAGATTCCGAAACCTGGTTACAGCAACTGTTGAAACCTCGTTGACCTATACATCTGATCAATACATATCTCTTCTCAGCACGTACTCATCATATCTGAAGCTTGATCACCGCACTAGGAATGCTTTGTTTGCTGGCCTAAGACTGTGCATCTTAACGAATGGGGCCGATGAGATTCCCCTTTCGTATCTATCTACATATCATATCTCACGGAAGATGTAGAATCTTGGCAAATAGCCAAATTAACAGCCTAACATCAAGATTCAGCTGCCGGGGGCGTGAATGCCTTAAGAATACAGAGAGCCAATACCCGCCGCTGATCTAGAGCGTTCGAAGAATGTTTCGTACTTGAAGTGAGCCAGAAAGGAAGCGTTGCGTTGCAGTAGTCAGGCAGCCAAAGGTGGAGCATGGTTAAAGTAGGAGGAACACTTCACCCTTGGAGTGGACAGACTGGCGTAGAGTTCGCTGCGATTGCAGTAGTTTCTTGCCAGCCATTCAGGTATAGTGCGGAACACGCGGAAAACCGTTGACTCGCGGATTCTGGCTTTCTTGTCTAGATGGAATTCATTATTTGATTAATCACTGGAGCCTTCTTGCTTGTTGCGATAGAGGCAGTATTGAATAGAAGCGGAAGAAAGAGATCTAGGCCAACGCGTTTGCAGGCTAACCGGATGCCGACAAAGGTAGAAGTTGATATTGAGGCAAGAGACAAGTTGATATCAATGCTTGGAGGTGATAAAGATAAAGCTGAAAGACTTGTGGCGAGAATGCGATTTGGTAAAGTAGGTAGATATTCAGAAAATCACTATTGGCGAATGGCGATTAGGAAGTTAGAAGTGGAGAACAGAAATCGATGAGTCTTGTTTGATGAACACGTTTCTTGCGTGTGAGGTTTTTGCTGGTCGACTCCTCGCGCAGTTTGTCTAGTTGAGGCTCCCGTTCAGCGTGAGAACACAGGCTGAGGTGGTTTGGTTTTTGCTTGCGAGGAGTGGGTCCTCAAGCGCTGCCTGTGGAGATGAGGCGCCTTCGAGCAAGCCCCTCGATTGGGCTGGACACCGTAAGCTCTCTGCCCCCGCTGCCCAAGGGTTCTTGCTTACCACTCAGGGGCAACGTTAGCTCAAGAGTTCATTCCACCTTTCTCAGCAAATCGGAACTCCCCACCCAGTCCTTCCCTCGGTTATGAATCCCGGGAGCCAGCGAGATAGGGTATGGATTGGCCTCGAGAAAAGGACCGATGCGTGCTCCCCTCGCCCTAGCTACTGCTGGCCTTCTGGCCATCAGCCTCCCAGCTGGAGTCGGACTGGCCCAGAGCGCCATCGAGAGTCAGAGGGTCACGTTTCGAGCCGGAGCTGATTCCACCTTGCTGAAGGGCCAGCTCAAGGGCGACCAGACCATCGATTACAAACTGCGGGCCGGTGCCGGTCAGACCCTGACCGTGGAACTCAAGGGTTCCAACCCACAGAACTACTTCAACGTGATGGCGGCCGAAACCGACACCGCCCTGTTCATCGGCAGCAGCTCCGGCAACCGCTTCCGTGGCCCCGTGCCCAGCGATGGCGATGTCAGGGTGAGGATGTATCAGATGCGGCCGGCGGCGCGCCGCAACGAAACGAGCACCTACAGCCTCAAGGTGGGGATCAGTGGTGCTCCCCTCGCCCCCGTGCCCGCGTCCCGCGATGCCCTGATCCCAGGCACGCCGTACCACGCCTCTGCGGAGGTGCCCTGTGGGTCCGGCAGCAGCGGCAAGGCCGCCAGGTGCAAGGCCTCGGTGATCCGCCGGGCCAACAACAGCGCCACGGTGGTGGTGATGAACCCCGAGGGCCAGAAGCGTCAGTTTCTGTTCGTGAAGGGCAAGGCCGTCGCGTCCGATCAGCCCGAGAAGCTCTCGGTGCAGCGGCGCGGCGATGTGTCGGTGCTGGTGCTTGGGGAGAACGTCGAGCGCTACGAGATTGTCGACGCCCTGGTGGTGGGGGGGTGAGTCGCATGGACGTCAGGTGGAATGCAGCCAGAGGGTGGACTTTCTTATCAAAGGTCATCAGGCTGTCAGTGCCGGTAGGATCCTTTTTCTGACCCTCCCTCGCCTGGAAGGTGATGACGAAGCTTGATTTCGCCTGGGCGTTGACGGGTTATGTCCTGGTGAGCTTTGTCCTGTTCCTGGCCACGTCCTTCACCACGCTTGGCTGGATCCTCTACGTCCTGCTCCTCCTTCCGATCTATGCCGTGATCGTGCTTGCTCGGTGGCTTTCGCTTGGGCGGAACCATGGCGATCGCATCCGCACAAGGATCTGGATCTGGCCGGTTGTTCTGGTGCTGCAGGTTGCGGTCCTTCTGACCTCCCCGGGCAACTGCTATGGATGGAGTCAGGGTGATCGCTGCTATTCCAACCTGCAGATCGTGATGGGACAGGCCCCACGAAGCGGACCCAGCAAGCTTCCGCGCTGGAAGCCCGTGGAGAACAGCTTCCACCTGTTCATTCTGGTCTATGGGGCCTCCCTGGCTTTGGCGGTGTCCCTGACTGGAGCCAGGGAGAGGTGACGGGCCATGAAGCGTTTGATCGGCCGTCCGCCCAGTGTGTGGATCACCCAGGTCCTTTTTCTCCTCACCCTGATCGGCTTTGGGGTTGCCTTCCTGGGCGCTCTCTTCAGCTGCTTTTCGGGTGGACCGTCCCCGCGTTGCCCCGCGTCCGTCACGCCCAGTGACGTCTTGACCAGCCTCCTGGTGATCGTTCTGGCGGGGCTGACCTTCTGGGGGTTGCAGACAGGACGGCGCTACGGCCAATGGCTGGGCGCCATTCTTCTGATCGCCGCGGTGGTCGTCGGTATTTCTGACAGTCCGCTGCCCAGGGCCCTGAACGTGGTGCTGCTCTCCCTGCTCTCTGGCGGCGGCGGTCTGACGGACCCCCTCCAGGCCTGCGGCCATCCGTTTGGCGGGATGACCTACCTCTGTGGCTATTCCAGTTATGCGGCACTGGCCTGGAGGGTCATCGCCGACCTGCTCCCCTCCCTTCTTCTCGGCGTCCTGGCCGTTCGTCTGCTGTGCAGCGATGCGGCCAGAAGCTTCTTCCACCAACGAAGCAACGGGTAGCCTCTCGGATCCCTACACCTCCGCCAGCACCTTCTCCTCCTCCTCCACGCTCACCACCCGGCCGGCATCCTCGAAGCCATCGATCTGGTCGAAGTTGAGGTAGCGGTAGAGCTGGTCAGAGAGGGGATCGATCTTGGCCGCCGCGATCTCCAGGTATTCGGCCGGGCTGGGAATGCGGCCCAGCAGGGCGCACACCGCCGCCAGTTCGGCGCTGCCCAGGTACACCTGGGCGCCGTTGCCGAGGCGGTTGTTGAAGTTGCGGGTGCTGGTGGAGAAGACGGTGGTGTTGTCCTCCACCCGGGCCTGGTTGCCCATGCAGAGGGAGCAGCCGGGCAGCTCCATGCGGGCGCCGGCGGTCTCGAACTTGGCGGTGTAGCCCTCGGCCCGCAGCATCTCGTCGTCCATGCGGGTGGGTGGGCAGACCCACAGCCGTGCAGCGCTGGTGCCGGCCCCGTCCAGCACCGTGGCGGCGGCGCGGTAGTGGCCGATGTTGGTCATGCAGGAGCCGATGAACACCTCATCGATCCGGTCACCGGCCACTTCGCTCAGCAGCTTGACGTTGTCGGGATCGTTCGGGCAGGCCAGGATCGGTTCGGTCAGCTCGTCCAGGTTGATGTCGATCACCGCCGCATACTCGGCATCGGCATCGGCCTCCATCAGCACCGGATCGGCCAGCCAGGCCTCCATCGCCTTGATCCGCCGCGCCAGGGTGCGGGCATCGCTGTAGCCCCGGGCGATCATGTTGCGCATCAGCGCCACATTGCTGCGCAGGTACTCGCTCACCGTCTCGACGCTCAGCTTGATTGTGCTGCCGGCGCAGGAGCGTTCGGCGGTGGCGTCCGTCAGTTCAAACGCCTGCTCCAGCTTCAGGTCGGGGAGCCCCTCGATCTCCATGATCCGGCCGCTGAAGATGTTCTTCTTGCCGGCCTTCTCCACCGTCAGCAGGCCCTGCTGGATGGCCACGTAGGGGATGGCGTTCACCACGTCCCGCAGGGTGACGCCGGGCTGCAGGGAGCCGGAGAAGCGCACCAGCACCGACTCGGGCATGTCGAGCGGCATGGCGCCGATGGCGGCCGCGAAGGCCACCAGGCCGGAGCCGGCCGGGAACGAGATGCCGAGGGGGAAGCGGGTGTGGCTGTCACCGCCGGTGCCCACCGTGTCCGGCAGCAGCAGGCGGTTGAGCCAGCTGTGGATGATGCCGTCGCCGGGCCGCAGGGCGACGCCGCCCCGGGAGCTGATGAAGTCGGGCAGCTCGGCGTGGGTCTTGAGATCCACCGGCTTGGGGTAGGCGGCGGTGTGGCAGAAGCTCTGCATCACCAGATCGGCGGAGAAGCCCAGGCAGGCCAGCTCCTTCATCTCGTCGCGGGTCATCGGCCCGGTGGTGTCCTGGCTGCCGACGCTGGTCATCAGCGGTTCGCAGCTGGTGCCCGGGCGCACCCCCGCCAGGCCGCAGGCCTTGCCCACCATCTTCTGGGCCAGGGTGAAGCCCTTGCCCGTGTCGACCGGGGCCACCGGCCGAATGAAGGCCTCCGACGGGGGCAGGCCCAGCTGCAGCCGCACCTTGTCGGTGAGGGAGCGGCCGATCAGCAGGGGGATGCGGCCACCGGCCCGCACCTCGTCGGCGATGGTGCTGGGCTTGAGCTCGAAGCGGGCCAGCACCTCCCCGGCCCCCGGCTCGCCGGCGGCCCGCTCGATCGTGCCGGCGTGGGGCCGGATCGTGATCACGTCGCCGCTGTTGAGCCCGCTCACGTCGCACTCGATCGGCAGGGCGCCGGAGTCCTCGGCGGTGTTGAAGAAGATCGGCGCGATCTTGCCCCCGATCACTACCCCGCCGCTGCGCTTGTTGGGCACGTGGGGGATGTCGGTGCCGATGTGCCAGAGCACCGAGTTGATCGCCGATTTGCGGGAGCTGCCCGTGCCCACCACATCGCCCACGTAGGCCAGCGGATGGCCCTTGGCCTTCAGCTCGGCGATCAGGCCGAGCCCTTCGGGCATCCGCGTCTCCAGCATCGCCATCGCGTGCAGGGGGATGTCGGGGCGGGTGGTGGCGTGGGTGGCCGGCGACAGGTCGTCGGTGTTGGTTTCCCCGGTCACCTTGAACACCGTGACGGTGATCGCCTCCGGCAGGGGCGGCCGGGCGTGGAACCATTCCGCCGCCGCCCAGCTGTCCACCACCTGGCGGGCCAGGGGGTTGGTCTCGGCCAGGTCCAGCACGTCGTGGAAGGCGTCGTACACCAGCAGGGTGCGGCTCAGCCCCCGGGCGGCCTCCTCGGCGACGGCCGCCTCCGGGCAGGAGAGCAGCTCGATCAGGGCGCCGACGTTGTAGCCGCCGATCATGGTGGCCAGCAGCCGGGTGGCCTCCAGGGGGCTCACCAGGGGGCTGGTGGCCGTTCCCTTGGCGATCCCACTCAGCCAGCCCGCCTTCACATAGGCAGCCTCATCCACCCCCGGCGGAATCCGTTCGCTCAGCAGATGCAGCAGAAACGCTTCCTCACCGGCGGGCGGCTGCTCCAGCAGCTCGGTGAGGGCCTGGGCCTGGGGGGCGGTGAGCGGCAGGGGCGGCACGCCGAGGGCTTCGCGGGCCGCGGCGGCCTCGCGGTAGCTGGGCAGCAGTTCGGCCGGGGTCAGGGGAGCGGGGCTGGGGGAGACGGACATATGGACGGATGACCGGGTCGGACCCCCGGTTGGCATGGGCATGGCTTCCATTGTTCTTCCCCGCGGGTCCGCCCTCTGGTGACGACGGCTGCAGAAGTCGGCGCTGGCATCGGTGCGGCCAGTTCGTAGGCTGGGGGGTCTGACCATTCCCCGCCGTCGGCCGCATGATCCCCACCTCCGATCTCCATGTGGTGGAAACCCGGCCGCTGGTGCCGCCGGCGGTGCTGCACCGGGAGCTGCCCCTCTCCGAGCAGGCGGCCCGCACCGTGCAGCAGGCCCGGGAGCGGATCAAGGCCATCCTGCACGCCGGCGACCAGCGGCTGCTGGTGATCGTCGGCCCCTGCTCGGTTCACGACGTGGCCGCCGCCCGGGAGTACGCCGAGGCGATCGCCCAGGCCCAGCGCCGCCACCGGGACGAGCTGGAGATCGTGATGCGGGTCTACTTCGAGAAGCCCCGCACCACCGTGGGCTGGAAGGGGATGATCAACGATCCCCACCTCGATGGCAGCTACGACATCAACACCGGCCTGCGCCGGGCCCGTTCCCTGCTGCTGCACCTGGCGGAGCTGGGCCTGCCGGCGGCCACCGAGGTGCTCGACCCGGTGGTGCCCCAGTACCTCGCCGACCTGATCAGCTGGACCGCCATCGGCGCCCGCACCACCGAGAGCCAGACCCACCGGGAGATGGCCTCGGGCCTGTCGATGCCGATCGGCTTCAAGAACGGCACCGACGGCAGCGCCGCCACCGCCATCAACGCCATGGAGGCGGCCGCCCGGCCCCACCATTTCCTGGGGATCAACAAGGAGGGCCAGGCCGCCATCGTCTCCACCACCGGCAACCCGGACGGCCACCTGGTGCTGCGGGGGGGCAAGAGCGGCCCGAACTTCCACGCCGAGGCGGTGGAGGCCGCCGCCGCCCTGCTGGCCCGGGACGGCCTGCCGGCCCGGCTGATGGTGGACTGCAGCCATGGCAACTCCAACAAGGACTACCGCCGCCAGGGGGAGGTGCTGCGCAGCGTGGCCGAGCAGGTGCGGGGCGGTTCCGTCCACGTGATGGGGGTGATGCTGGAGAGCCATCTGGTGGAAGGAAATCAGAAGATTTCCGCCGACCTGGCCTCGCTCACCTACGGCCAGAGCATCACCGATGCCTGCATCGATCTGGCCACCACCCTGGATCTGCTCGTTGAGCTGGCGGAAGCCGTGCGCCAGGCCCAGGCCCGCAGTCTGGCCCTCGCCTGAGGGGCTGTGGCCAACTCCAGAACACCGAAATCAGCACTCCGAGGGTGAGAGTGCTGATCCCATCTTCTGCAACAGAGTGTTCCTGGTGAACAGCTGACTGGCGTGCCCTGGGTACGTTTGGCATCAGCAAGATCGTGGTGGTCCGCTGATGACCTATCTCCTGCAGTTCTGCGGGTTGTCCGACCCCTTGCAGCTCTTCTATCTCGAACAGAAATCGGCCGCCGCCCCCGCCGGTGGCACCCCGGCCCCCGGCCCGATCTACGGCGGCTTCCGCCCTTTCCAGCTTGACGACCTGCTGGGCTGGGCCCTGGACACGGCCCGGGGCCGCTGCTGGGACGGTGAGGCCATCCAGCGCCTGGTGATCGATGTCTGGATGGAGCGGGCCGATGTGATCCGCCAGTGGCAGCTGCGGCTGCGGGAGGAACCGGCCGAGCGGGTGCTGGTGGCTGGCATCGGCACCCAGCGCGACTGGGAGCTCCGCTGCGAGCAGCTCCTGCGGGCCTGAGCTGCTGGGGCGCCCCTCAGTCGCCCTCGAGGCCGAACAGCTGCCGCATGCGCTCCAGGATCGAGGTCTGGCGGCGGGCCGCATCCGGCGAGGAGAGTTTCTCCAGTTCGGAGCGCCGCTGGCCCACGATCGCCGCCAGCGCCTCCAGCACCCCGTGATCGTCCTCCACCAGGGGCATGAAGTCGTCCCGCTCCACCTCCAGCAGCACACATTCCCCCCGTGAGCGCACCGTGGCCGTGCGGGGTTCCCCGGTGCAGACGGTCATCTCCCCGAAGATCTGATCCCGGCCCAGCACGGCCACCGAGCGCCCCAGGGGCGAGCCGTCGGCCTTGAACACCTCCACCTCGCCATCCACCACCTGGAACAGGGCCTCCCCCTCTTCCCCTTCGGCCACGATCGTTTCGCCCGAGCCGAAGCGCAGGCAGCGCACCGAGCCGGCCAGCCGATCCACCTGCTCCGGATCCAGCTGGGCGAACAGCCAGCTGCGCCGCAGCAGCTGCGCCGTCAGGGAGGCATCCACACCGGTGGGGTGGGCCGGATCCCGCTGGGGCTGGCGCCGCTTCAGTTCCCGCACCGGATAGGGCAGCTCCCAGCCCTGCCGCTCCAGGGCATACCAGATCTGCTCCAGCAGCTCGCTGCGCAGCCGCAGCCGTTCCCCCTCCGAGGGCCCCCGCTGGGCGGCCTGCAGCTCGTAGCGGATGCGGGAGTCCTCGTAGGCGAGGACCAGCACCTCCGGCGGTGGATCGTTCAGCACCAGGGGGTTCTCGACCATCACCCGCTCCAGCAGCTGGCGGGCCCGGGCCGGCGGGATCTCGTAGCCCAGGGCGATCTCGAAGCGGTTGCCCACCGGCTCGTGCTGGCTGAAGCGCCGCATCGGGTTGTCCGCCACCGTGTTGTTGGGCAGGTTCACGGTCGAGCCGTCCTTGCGGCGCAGGCGGGTGCTCATCAGATGCAGGGATTCCACCGTGCCGCTCTCGTCGCCGACGCTGATCCAGTCCCCCTCCCGGAAGGGGGGATCCACCTGCAGCTCGATGCCGGCGAACAGGTCCTTGAGGGTCTCCTGGGCCGCCAGGCCGATCACGGCGGTGAGCACCGCCGAGGTGGTCACCAGGCCCACCAGGTTGAGGTTGGCCAGGCGCTGCAGCACCAGCACCGTCGCCAGGGCCGAGAGGCCCAGCATCAGCAGGTCCCGCAGGATCTTGGCGGTGGGCCGCCACCAGCCCAGGGCCTCCGGGCATTCCAGGATCAGCCAGCTCACCAGGGCGATCAGGGCGTAGGCGCTGGCCAGCTCGTCGACGGCGCCGAGCCAGGGCACCCCGGCCGGCTGGGTGGTGCCGCCGAGCACGCACCAGAGCAGCACCGCCACCAGCGGCAGCAGCAGGGGCGGCGACGGCAGGTGGAGGCGGCGGCTGACCAGCCGCAGGGCCAGCAGCACCGCCGCCAGGGCCAGGCCGATCAGGATCCGCTCGATCGGTCCCATCAGCTCAGCACCCGCCACAGCCCGGCCACCGCCAGGGGCACGCTGATGTTGTCGATGCCCAGCAGGGCCCACTGCTCCAGCCCCGTGGCCACCAGGGCGATCAGGGCGATCACGGCCGGCGCCGGGCCACCGCCCAGCAGGCCCAGGCTGAGCAGCACCGCCAGGCTGGCGATCCCCATGGCGGCCGTGCCGGCCAGGGAGCGCCGCTCGCCGAACACCGTCCAGCTCGGTGACGGGATCAGCGGGCCCAGCAGACCGGCCAGACCGTCGCCGAAGGCCATCACCAGCACGCCCGCCGCCACCGTGTCGGGGTGGGCGGGCCACCAGAGCCACAGCAGCAGGGTGATCGAGGCGCCGTAGGCGACCGTGCCGTAGCTGTGCCGCTCGACGTCCTCAATGGCCGGCAGCACCCGCACCCGGTGGTTGAGGGCGGCCAGCAGGGTGATGGCGGCGGCGGCGGGCACCGCGATCAGCCGCTCGACGCCGAAGGCCCAGGCGATCAGCACCACCGGCCCGGCTCCGATGTGCATCAGCTTGCGGCTCCATTCCCGCTGGTCGGGCCAGCGGCGGCGCACCAGCAGGGATCCGGCGCTCAGCAGGGCCAGCCAGACGGCCACGGCCAGCACGCCGGTCAGCCGGGCCAGGTCGTCATGCTCCGGTGGAAGGACCAACGCCAGCAGGGATGCTCAGGTCAGGCGGCCTGGTGAAGGTTGCTCATCAGGCGCAGCTTCATGATCGCCTTGGCCTCCAGCTGCCGCACCCGTTCACGGGAGACGTTGATCTGACGGCCGATCTCGGCGAGGGTGAGCGGTTCGGCCCCCTCGAGGCCGAAGCGCAGCCGCAGGATCTTCTGCTCCCGTTCGTTCAGCTGGGAGAGCCAGGCGCCGAGGTGCTCCTTCTGCAGATGGCGGTCCATCGAGTCGAAGTGCTCGTTGCTGGCCGGATCCGCGATCAGTTCGCCCAGGGTGCTGCGGTCCTCCTCCCCGCGGGCGTGGGCGTCGAGGGAGGCGCAGGGGGCGCTCTGGGTCATCAGTTCCTCGAGCTCCTCCGGCTGCATGCCCATGGCATGGGCCAGCTCGAGCCGGTTGGGCTGGCGCCCGAGCCGGTGGGAGAGCTCGCGGGTGATGCGCCGCATCTTGGAGAGCTTCTCGCTGATGTGAATCGGCAGGCGAATCGTGCGGGCGCTGTTATCGATGGCGCGCGTCATTCCCTGGCGGATCCACCAGTAGGCGTAGGTGGAGAACTTGTAGCCCATGGCGGGGTCGAATTTGTCGACGGCCCGCTCCAGGCCGATCGCCCCTTCCTGCACCAGATCGAGCAGTTCGAGGCCCTGGTTCTGATACTTCTTGGCGACGCTCACCACCAGCCGCAGATTGGCGGCCATCATGCGGTCGCGGGCCCGCTGGGCCATGCGCAGCTGGCGCCTCTGGCGGGCCGTGAGTTCCCCCTCAACGAGGGACAGCAAGGTCTTGCCGGCCTGAACGTGATGGGCAAGTTCGATCTCCTCAGCCGGTGTGAGAAGCGGCACACGACCGATGGTGCTGAGATACCAACCAATGGAGTCGGCGCTGATGCGCCCCCCCTGGCGGGCCGTTGTCTTGGCTGTGGCTGTCGGTTTGGAACTGGCTGAACCGCCGCTGGGTCTGGTCCTGTTGGACGAAGACCCATCCGCACTGCTTTTCAGCAGCGAGAGGGCGGAATGCAGAGGTGTCCCCATCACCCCAGGCTCCCGAATGAATTTGGCCGGAATGTAGCACCGCGGGAACGTTGAAACCCGGATCCAGCTGCAGATTGTATGTATTTTGACGGAAAGATGTTGCGTATGTCGTGATGGCTACGCTTTGGCCTCCGAAACAAGGCCACCCCGCCAGCGTTCCATCAGCAGCTTCTGGGTCAGTTTCGGCTCGCCGGAGTGCTGACGCTGTGCAAAGTGTCCATCGCTGTGCATGTGCCAGGCGCCCGTATCGGTCAGGTAAAGCTCAAGCAAGGCCTCGATCTGCTGCTGGAGCCGCGGGTCCTCGATCGGCGCCACCGCCTCCACCCGTCGATCCAGGTTGCGGGGCATCCAGTCGGCGCTGCCGAAGAACATCTCCGGCTGGCCGCCGTTGGAGAACCAGAACAGCCGCGAATGCTCCAGGAAGCGACCGATGACACTCACCACCGTGATGCCCTCGCTGACCCCCTCCACCCCCGGCCGGAGGCAGCACATGCCGCGGATGATCAGTTCGATTCGCACCCCGGCGGCCGAGGCTTCGTAGAGCAGGGCGATGATCGCCGGATCGACCAGGGCATTCATCTTGGCCTTGATGTGGCCGCCGCGACCGGCCTTGGCGTGCTCGATCTCCCGCCGGATCAACCCCTCCATCCCCTTGCGCAGGGTGACGGGCGCCACCAGCAACTTGCGGAAACTCTGCTGCTTCGAGAATCCGGTCAGGTAGTTGAACAGTTCCACCAGATCCTGGCCGAAGTCCTCCCGGGCCGTCAGCAATCCGATGTCGGTGTAGAGCGAGGAGGTCTTGGAGTTGTAGTTGCCGGTGCCGATGTGCACGTAGCTCCGCAGCGCCCCCTTCTCCCGCCGCACCACCAGCAGCACCTTCGTGTGGGTCTTGAGTCCCAGCACCCCGTAGACCACATGCACCCCGGATCGCTCCAGCTGGCGGGCCCACTGAATGTTGTTGTCCTCGTCGAAACGGGCCTTGAGCTCCACCAGCGCCATCACCTGCTTGCCGTTCTCGGCGGCGCGGATCAGGGAGGCCACCACCGGCGAATCCTTCGACGTGCGGTAAAGGGTCATCTTGATGGCCAGCACCGAGGCATCGGCGGCGGCCTGGCTGAGGAATTCCTCCACGGAGGTGGAGAACAGGTCGAAGGGATGGTGCAGCAGCACATCACCGCGCCGCAGCACCGAGAAGATGCTCTCGAACTCCTCCTGCTTGATCGAGCCGTCCTCCAGCTGGCTGCGCTGGGCCCGCACCAGGGCCGGCGCCGTGCGTCCCTTGTGGGGGGCGTCCCGCAGCTGGCTGAGGGGGATCGCCATCAGGCTCATCAGGTCGTCGAGGCCCAGGGGACCGTTGGTGCGGTACACGTCCTCCGGCTCCACGTCGGTGCCCTCCATCAGCAGGTGCACCACCTCCTCGGGCATCTCGTCGGCCACCTCCACCCGCACCACCTCGCCGCCCACCCGGCGCTTGCGCAGGCCCTCCTGCAGGGCCTCCATCAGGTCGTCCGCCTCCAGATCCCGCAGCTCCAGGTCGGCGTCCCGGGTGATCCGGAAGAAGTAGTGCCCCTCGATGGTCATGCCCGGGAACAGCCAGCGCAGGTTGAAGGCCACCAGCTGCTCGAGCGGAACCGCCGTGTAGCCCGGGGTGGGCACGACGCCGCTCAGCTCGGTGGGGATCGGCACGAAGCGCGGCAGGATCTTCTGGGGCACCTTCACCCGGGCGAACTGCTGCCGGCCCGTGTCCGGGTCGCGGATCAGGGCCGCCACGTTGAGGCTCAGGTTGCTCAGGAACGGGAACGGGTGGGCCGGGTCCACTGCCAGGGGGGTGAGCACCGGAAAGATCGCCTTGCGGAAGTAGTCGTCGGCCCAGGTCTTCTGGGCCTCGTTGAGCCGCAGGTAGTCGAGCAGCTGGACCCCGTACTCGGCCAGATGGGTCTTGAGGGAGTGGCGGTAGTGCTGCTGCTGCATCTCCAGCAGGGGCCGCAGCTTCTTCTGGATCGCCTCCAGCTGCTCCTGGGGCGTCAGGCCGTCGTCGCTGCGGCTGGTGACCCCCGCTTCCAGCTGGGACTTCAGGGATGCCACCCGCACCATGAAGAACTCGTCGAGGTTGTTGCTGAAGATGGCGCTGAACTTGGCCTGCTCCAGCAGCGGTGTGTGCTCATCCAGCGCCAGGGCCAGCACCCGGTGGTTGAAGTCGATCCAACTCAGCTCGCGGTTGATGTAGAGATCGGGAGCGACGACCGGCTGCGACGACATACGGCGGGGCTCCGCGGGCATGAGAGACGGCAACGTAGCAATGGCGATCCCGCCCTCAGGGTGTCGCCTCTGCTTGACGGTGGGTGCCCGCCGCCACAAGCCACACCACCACGGCCATCAGGACGATCCCCAGCCAGAACGGACTGCGGCGGCCGATGGTCTCGTAGGCCAGCCCCGCCAGGGGCGGACCGAGGAAGCTGGCCAGGCTCTGCAGTCCCTGCAGGCTGCCCAGGGCGGCGCCCTGGCCACTGTCGGCCAGACGCCGTGACACCAGGCTGCGCAGGCTGGGGGTCACCAGGCCGGTGCCCAGGGCCAGGATCGCCACCGCCGTGAACACCAGGGGAACGGCGTTGCCCCGATCCGCCAGGGGCACCAGCAGGAAGCCCGCCATGACGCAGCCCAGGCCGATCTGGGTGAGCCGCCACTCCCCCAGCCGCTGCACCAGCGGGCCGATCAGGCCCCCCTGCACCACCGTGGCCACCACCCCGACCACCAGGAAGGCGCCGGCCGAGAGGCCCGGGCCCCAGCCGAAGGCCTGCTTGAAGTACAGCACCAGCAGGGCGGTGAAGCCGCTGAAGCCCAGGAAGAACAGGAAGAAGGCGGCGCAGAGGCGGCGCACCCGCGGATCGGCGAACACCCGCTGCAGCTGGCCGAAGGGCTGCAGCTCCCAGACCCTGGGCAGGGGCAGCCGCGCCTGGGGCGGATGGGTTTCCGGCAGCAGGGTCACCACCACCACCAGGTTCAGCGCGGCGAAGCCCACGGCGAGCAGCAGCGGCAGGCTCACGTTGATGCGACCCAGCAGTCCGCCCAGGGCCGGCCCGAGGATGAACCCCAGCCCGAAGGCCACGCCGATCAGGCCGAAGGCCCGGGCCCGCCGTTCCGGCGTCGAGATGTCGGCCAGCACCGCCGCGGCGGTGGCGGCGGTGCCGCCGCTCACCCCGTCGATCAGGCGGGCGGCGAACAGCAGGGCCAGGGGCAGGCCGGCGGCGGCCGCCTCGGGCCAGACCCGGCCCCAGGGCAGGATCACGGTTAGGGCGAACATCCCCAGGCCCAGCACCGAGCCGGCGACGCAGGCGGTGATCACCGGCTTGCGGCCGTAGCGGTCGCTGAGGGCCCCGATCAGGGGGGTGAAGGTGAACTGGGCGATGGCGTAGCTGCCCGCCAGCAGGCCGAGGGTGCGGCCGTCGGTGGTGAAGTCCGCCAGCAGGAACGGCAGCAGCGGGAAGACGATGCTCTCCCCCAGCCGGTCGTTCAGCAGCGTCAGGAAGGCGCAGAGGAGCGTGGAGGGGCGCGACAGTCGCACGGCCGGGAGCCGGGGATCCCTGGCACCCTCCCATGGCGGGGTCACCCGTCCCGTCGACGGCCCAGGACCCGTCGGATCCGATGCTTGGCTCTGGCCACGGCCGTGCGCAGGGCCTGCCGCAGGGCGGCGGAGCGGGATCGGGGGGCCCGGTACTCCCGATGGAAGGAGGTCGGGATCCCCCGCAGGCCCTCGATCCGGCGGCAGGGGACCGGGTAGGGGCTGGACGGGGCGGCCCTGCCCTGCTGGTCGAGGTCCTCCAGCAGCCGGCGCCACAGCCGGTAGCTGGCGTCGGCGTTGTAGCGGGTGCTGACGAGCTCCCTGGCCGCCGTCGAGCAGCGCCGCCAGAGGGCGGGATCGTCGGCCAGCCGCCGCAGGGCCCGGGCGGCCTCGTCGGGATCCTCCGACACCAGCAGGCCGGTGCGCCCGTCCTCGACCAGCTCGGGGATGCCGCTGGGGATGCGCCGCACCACGGGCACCACCCCGGCCGCCATCGCCTCCAGCAGGGCGATGGGCAGCCCCTCGAAGTCGGACATCAGCAGGATGGCCTGGGCGTCCAGGAGCCGGGCCTTCACCTCACCGGGGGGGAGCGATCCGCTGAAGTCGATCGCCTCGGCGAGGCCGGCCTCGGCCACCTGCCGCTCGCAGTCCGGGCGGGCATAACCGTCGCCGATCAGGGTGGCGCGGAGGGCGCCGTGGGAACGGCAGGCTCGGATCAGGGCCTGGATCACCAGCGAGGCCCGTTTCTGGTGCTCCCAGATCCGGCCGCTGAACACCACCCGGAACGGATCGGGGCGGAACTCCGTCACCGCCTCCGGCACCTGGACGCCGTAGGGAATCACCCGCGCCGGCCGATCGATGCCCCGGGCGGTGCAGGCCTCGTGGATGTGGCGCGAGACGCAGACGAGGACACTTCCCTGGCGGGCGCCCCCGAAGCCCCCGACGGTCGCCCAGTAGTCGGGATCGTCCGAATGCAGGGTGAGGGCCCAGGGCAGCCCCCGCCGGCCGGCCTGGGCCGCCGCCGCGTAGTGGGCCGGCTTGCACTGGGGCAGGAACACCGTGGGCCGCCAGTGGTTGAGGAAGGCCAGGGTGTCCCGGGCGTCCGCCGCCAGGCTGGCCCGCCTGGGCGTGGCGAAGACCGCGATCCCCTCACGCCGGAGTGTCTCGAACAGCGGCGGTTCGCCCTCCCCCGCACCGGGTCCTTCGCGGCCCCCCTCGCCGGGTGTCATCACGAAATGGATGGCGACGCTGATGCCATCGGCCGCCAGTCGTCGGGCCAGTCCCAGCACCCAGGTGGTGACGCCGCTGATGTCATCCGCCTGGCTGTAGTGGGCAAAGGCGACGCGCAATGACCACCCTGGGCTGCCGGGGCCAACGATAGTCGCGGCCACCGGGTCGGCCCTGGCCCCGGCGTTTCAGCCGGTGGGCCAGCCCAGGTAGCGGCGGCGCAGTTGCGGGGATTGCAGCAGCCGCGCGTACAGCCCCAGGCGCAGGGGGCCGTGCAGGATGCGGATCAGCAGCTTCTCGGCCAGCGATGGCCGGTAGCGCCAGAGGTATTCGTAGAGAATCCAGTCCCAGCCGCCGCTGGTGGCGACGGCATGCCAGTGCCAGGCCGGCTTCGGCCGGGTGATCCGCAGCACCGAGGCGATGGCGGAGGAGTATTCCGCGAAGCGGAGCCTTTCCCGGCTGCGGCTGACGGTGCTGCGGGTGGTCTGGTCGTGGCAGCGGAAGCCGGAGAGGGCGTCGGCGTCGAAGGCCACGGTGCCACCCATCCGCATCAGGTAGTGGCTCCAGAACAGCCAGTCGCCGGTGCAGCGCCGGCCGGCGGTCAGCGGACCCAGGGCCTGGAGGGTCGCGGGATCGGGCCTGCGGAACACCACACCACTGGCATTGGCGATGACGTTGCCCCGGTCCATGTAGGCGCGACACAGCCGGGCCCCCTCCAGCGTGAAGGAACGCTGCCAGCGCTCGGGGTCGAAGTGATCCGGCCAGAAGCTCTGGTCGGCGATCGGATCGCCTGCGGCATCAATCGTGGTGGTGCGGCAGTAGGCCAGCACGCTGCCGTCCTCGAGGTGGCGCACCATCCGTTCCAGGAACAGCGGCGAGCAGGTGTCATCCGATTCGGCGATCCAGATGTAGCGGCCCGTGGCCATGGCCATGCCGCCCAGCCACTGCGCGCAGGGCTGACCTGAGTTGACCGCATTGCAGACCAGCCGGTGGGGATGGGCCCGCAGCCGCTCCCGGATCACCGCGAGAGAATCGTCGCTGGAGGCATCATCGAGAACGATCAGCTCGAAGTCCTGAAACGTCTGGTCGAGGATCGATCGCAGCCGCTCGCCGAGGAAGGCCCGGTGGTTGAAGTTGGGTACGATGACGCTGACGAGAGGCGACTGGTCGGATCGCTTCATGGGGGCGCCCCACCCGGTGAGTGGCGGCCGGGTCCCCCGTCCCAGCCGATCCCGCCGCTGCCTTCTGCCACCTTGCCTCCAGGGGCGCTGACCGCCAGCTGAATGATCACCGGATTCTGGATCGCCGTCACCGGCCTGGTGCTTGTCCTGTTCCTCGCCGTCCATCTCGGCGGCGTGCTCCTGGCCGTGCTGGATCCGTCGTCGTTTGAAACCTATGCCGCCTCCCTGCACCAGCAGGGCTGGCTCCCCTGGCTGGAGGTGGCGCTGCTGGCGGCCGGCCTGGCCCACCCCCTGCTCTCGCTGCACCGGGCCCACGTCAATCGCCGGGCCCGCGGGCCGGTGGCCGGCCCCCTGCGCAGCCGCCGCCAGGGGGGCTGGGAGCCCGTTGCGGCCTGGGCGGGCCGGGCGATTCCCTGGAGCGGTTCGCTGCTGCTGCTGTTTCTCCTCCTGCATCTCACCCAGCTGCGCTGGCCGCGGCCCGCGGCGGGGGCTGAGCTGGCCGCCCTGATGGAGGTGCTGCGAACGCCCTGGTGCCTGGCCCTGTATGGGGCCGCCGGAATCGCGGCGGGTCTGCACTTGGTCCACGGCACCGAGAGCGCCGTGCGCCGACTGGGGCTGCTGGAGCCCGCCCATGCGGCCGCCCTGCGGCTGGGGGGCCGGGGCCTGGCCCTGCTGCTCGGGGCGGGGTTCACCCTGGTCCCCATCGCCCTGGTGCTGCGGCCCGCGGCCCCGCTGCTGGCCGGCAGATGAGCACGCCAATGCGGCTGGATCCGCGCCTGCCCGACGGCCCCGTCGCCACCGCCTGGCAGCGGTGCCGCGAGAGCCTGCCGCTGATCAGCCCCAACCGCAAGCAGCGGCTGCGGATCCTGGTGGTGGGCAGTGGCCTGGCGGGGGCTTCGGCGGCCGCGAGCCTGGCTGAGCAGGGCTATCGGGTGCAGGTGCTCACCTACCACGACAGCCCCCGCCGGGCCCACTCGGTGGCGGCCCAGGGGGGCATCAACGCCGCCCGCAACTACGCCAACGACGGCGACAGCGTCGAGCGCCTGTTCCGCGACACGGTGAAGGGCGGCGATTTCCGCGCCCGGGAAGCCGGCTGCCACCGGCTGGCCGAGATCAGCGGCGCGATCATCGACCAGTGTGTGGCCCAGGGGGTGCCCTTCGCCCGGGAGTACGGCGGCACCCTCGCCAACCGCAGCTTCGGCGGCGCCCTGGTGAGCCGCACCTTCTATGCCCGCGGCCAGACGGGCCAGCAGCTGCTCTACGGCGCCTACCAGGCGATGCTGCGCCAGGTGGCCGCCGGGCGGGTGGAGCTGCTCTGCCGCCGCGACATGCTCGACCTGATCGTCCATGACGGCAGGGCCAGGGGGGTGGTCTGCCGCCACCAGCGCACCGGCGCCCTCGAGGTGCTCGGTGCCGATGCGGTGCTGCTGGCCACCGGTGGCTATTCGAACGTCTACTACCTCTCCACCAATGCCCTGAAGTCGAACGCCACGGCGATCTGGCAGGCCCACCGGCGCGGCGCTTGGTTCGCCAACCCCTGCTTCACCCAGATCCACCCCACCTGCATCCCCAGCGGCGACGTTCACCAGAGCAAGCTCACCCTGATGAGCGAGAGCCTGCGCAACGACGGCCGGATCTGGCTGCCGCTGCGCCCCGGCGACGACCGGCCGCCGGCGGCGATTCCGGAGGCGGAGCGGGATTACTTCCTTGAGCGCCAGTACCCCAGCTACGGCAATCTGGTGCCGCGGGATCTGGCCTCACGCCGCGCCCGCGAGCTCTGCCTGGAGGGCCGGGGCGTCGGGCCCGGCGGCCGGTCGGTCTACCTCGATCTGGCCGGGGCCATCGACCGGGACGGCACCGAGGCGATCGACGCCCGCTACGGGAATCTGCTGGAGATGTACGAGCGGATCACCGGCGAGGACCCCAGGGTCACGCCGATGCGGATCTATCCCGCCCCCCACTACACGATGGGGGGTCTGTGGGTCGATTACCACCTGATGAGCACGGTGGGCGGCCTGTTCGTGCTCGGCGAAGCCAACTTCTCCGAACACGGCGCCAACCGGCTCGGGGCCAGTGCCCTGATGCAGGCCCTGGCTGACGGGTACTTCATTGCCCCGGCGACGGTGACGGGTTGGCTGGCCGGCGCCGGGGCCGGCGCCCTGGCGGACGACCACCCGGCCTGCCGCGAGGCGGTGGCGGCCGTGGAGGCGCGTATCGGCGCCCTGCGAAGCACCGGGGGAACCCAGCCCGTGGATGTCTTCCACCGCCGGCTGGGCCACCTGATGATCGACGCCTGCGGCATCAGCCGCCGGGCCGATCGCCTCACGGCGGCGCTGGCTGAGCTGGAGGCCCTGCGCCAGGACTTCCTCGGGGATCTGCGCCTCCCGGAGCAGGACGGTGTCCTCGACGGCGAGCTGGAGAAGGCCCTGCGGCTGGAGGACTTCTTCGGGCTGGCGGATCTGATGCTGCGGGATGCCCTGGCGCGGCAGGAATCCTGCGGCGCCCACTTCCGCGAGGACCATCAGACCCCGGACGGGGAAGCCCGGCGGGACGACGAGCGCTTCGCCCACATCGCGGCCTGGGAGCACCGGCCCGGGCAGCCGCCCCTGCGCCACTGCGAGCCCCTCACCTACCGATCCGTTGTGCCGGGACCGCGAAGCTACGGCTGAGCGGCTCGGGCCGGCCGAAGAAGAACCCCTGGCCCTGGTCGCATCCCATGGCAAGCAGCCCCTCGTGCTGCTCGGCGGTTTCGATGCCCTCGGCGATCAGGCCCAGCCCCAGGTCGTGGGAGAGACGGATCATGGCATCGAGCACCACGGCCTTGCGGTGGTCGTTGAGAAAGTCGGCGATGAAACTGCGGTCGACCTTGATCGAGTCGATCGGCAGCCGCGCCAGCCACGACATGCTCGAGTATCCCGTGCCGAAGTCATCGAGATGCACCTTGACGCCGGCCTCCCGCAGGCGGCTCAGCTCGCAGGTGGCCAGTTCGGGGTGTTCGATCAGGATGCTTTCGGTCACCTCGATCACGGTCCAGCTGGGATCCACTCCCACCCGCTCCGCCTGGGTGAGGAAGTAATCGCTGAGGCCGCTTTCCTTCAGCTGCAGGGGACTCACATTGATCGCCATGGTGATCTCCGAACCCCTGGCGCGGAGATCGGCGAGGTGCCGGAGGGCTTCGCTGATCACCCAGCGGCCGATGGGGAGGATCAGGGCCGTGCGCTCGGCAAGCGGGATGAATTCCGAGGGGGTGGCGATCGGAGCCGTGATGTCCCCGAGGCGCAGCAGCGCCTCCATCCCCACCACCGTCCGATCCTCCAGCCCGACGATCGGCTGATAGGCGAGAAACATGGCCTCGTGCTGGATCGCGCCTTCCAGTTGATGGCGCAGATGGATGTTCTTCCTGACTTTCTTGTCGATGGAGGAATGGTAGAAAGCGATGTGCTGGTCGTTGCTCTTGGCTTCGTACATGGCGAGATCCGCCCGCCGGATCAACTCATCGACGGAGATGTCCGGATCATCCGAGATGGTGATGCCGATGCTCATCGACGGGCGGATCGTGTGATCTTCCACCGACCACGCCTGGCCGACGGCGTCGTTGAGGCGCATCGCCAGCTGCAGGGCATCGGCCTCATTGAAGATGCCCATCGTCAGGACAACGAACTCATCACCACCGAGGCGGGAGAGAATGTCGCCGAAGCGCAGCGAGCGCTGCAGCCGGCGGCCGATCTCGATCAGCAGGTCATCGCCGATCTGATGGCCGTGCAGGTCGTTGATCTCCTTGAAATTGTTGAGATCGCAGAAGAGGATGCTGATCCGGCCGCCACTCTGGCGCTGGGTCTTGAGGGCGGCGCGGATGCTGACGTGGAGCCCGCGGCGGTTGGGAAGGCCGGTGACCGGACACTCCATCACCTTGGTGGCCAGGGCGAGGCGTTCCAGTTCCAGGGCCCGGTTCAGGTTCTCGGTCTGCTGGCGCCGCCGCTCGATCCGCTCCACCTCGACCCGCAGCTGCTCGTAGGAGAGCAGGGCGCTGACGTCCCGGAAGCAGAAGATCAGCGGCCGCAGCCGCTCGCTGCGGATCGGCTTCCACTCGATCTCGATGGCCCGCAGCTTGCTGCGGTCCAGCACCCGGGTGAAGTGGCCCCCGAGGTCACCACCGGCAAGCACCAGCTCCGGGTTGAGCAGGGGGGCGCTGTCGCAGTCGCGGGGCAGCTGGTCGTAGATCGACTCGCCCAGGACCGCCGGGGGGGTGCGGTCCACCAGCCGGGCGTAGCTGGCGTTGCACCACAGCACCCGCCCCTCGCAACTGGTGATCACCAGGGCATCGCTGATCGTGCCGAGGGCCGCCTCAAGACGGCCCATCGACCGGCGAAGTTCCACGACAAGTTTTCGGTGGTCGTTCACGGGGCGGTCGTTCTCGGGTCGTTCACACGGGACGCTCAGGGGGCAGCAGGGACCCGATGGGGGGTGGGGGCCGTACCCCTATTTCTGAAAATTGACTGAGTCTTGCATCTTTCGCCCCGCCACCGGGGCCCTGGCCGCACGGATGAAGCGGAACGACAACATCCCCGCCGCCCGAGCAGCAGAATCAGGGTCGACCCCCGGTACCGTCCGGGGCTCGCCGACGGCAGCACCATGACACCGCCGTTCCCATGCCGACCGTTTCCCTCACCCTGAGGATCTGGCGCCAGGCCGGTCCCGACCAGCCCGGTGGCTTCGAGGTCCATGCGCTCGAGGCGGTGTCCACCGACCTCTCCCTGCTGGAAGCCCTCGACCTGCTCAACGAACGGCTGATCGCCGCCGGCGCACGACCGGTGGGCTTCGAGCACGACTGTCGCGAGGGCATCTGCGGGTCCTGCGGCTTTCTCGTCAACGGCCAGGCCCAGGGGCCCCAGCGGGCGACGAGCGTCTGCCAGCTCTACCTGCGCCAGTTCCGCGACGGCGCCGTGCTGACGCTGGAGCCGTTCCGCGCCCGGGCCTTTCCCGTGCTGCAGGACCTGGCGGTGGACCGTTCCGCCTTCGACCGGATCATCGCCAGCGGCGGCTACTGCTCGATCAACACCGGCAGCGCGCCGGAGGCCAATGCCCTGCTGATCGGCCGGGAACAGGCGTCCCAGGCCTTCGACGCCGCCACCTGCATCGGCTGCGGCGCCTGCGTGGCCAGCTGCCGCAACGCCTCCGCCAGCCTCTTCGTGGCGGCCAAGCTGGCGCACCTGGGCCAGCTGCCCCAGGGCCAGCCGGAGCGCAGGGACCGTGCCCGCGCCATGCAGGACCGGATGGTCATTGAGGGCTTCGGCAGCTGCAGCAGCCACCTGGAATGCGAAGCCGCCTGCCCCAAGCAGATCTCCGCCGACTGGATCAGCTGGATGCACCGCGAAGCCTGGCGGCGCCCCTGAGCGCTCACACCCCGGCCGCGCCGCAGTGCCGGGCGATCACTCCCTCCTCATCGGCCGGGATCCGCAGCAGCTCGAACGGCCCCAGCCAGCCCAGCGCTTCCTCCAGCTCCCGCTTCAGGGCCCCATCGTGCTCGCCGATGCCGCCGGTGAGGGCGATCACATCGACCCCGCCGAGGCTGGCGGCCATGGCCCCGATGCCCTGCAGCAGCTGGTGGCGGAACACCGCGATCGCCAGCTCGGCACCGGCGTGGCCTTCGGCGGCGGCCCGGCGCAGGTCCTTCATGCTGGCGCTGAGCCCCGACAGACCCAGCAGCCCGCTCTCCTGCTGCAGCGCATGGTCGAGTTCCTCGGCCGTGACGCCCCGGCGCAGCTGGTGCAGCAGCAGGCCGGGATCGATGGAGCCGCTGCGGGTGGCCATCACCAGTCCCTCCAGGGGCGTGTAACCCATGGTGGTGGCGATGCTGCGGCCCCCCCGGATGGCGCAGAGGGAACAGCCGGCCCCGAGGTGGCAGCTGATCAGCAGCAGGTCTTCACCCCGGCGGGCCACGGTTTCGGCCACATGCTGGTGGTTGAGGCCGTGGAAGCCGAAGCGCCGCAGGCCCTCGGCGCGCCAGCGGGCCGGAATCGCGTAGGTGCGGGCGGCCGCCGGCAGGGTGCCGTGGAAGGCCGTGTCGAAGCAGGCCCACTGGGTGAGCCCGGGCTGCCAGCGGCTCAGCCAGTGCATCACCCGCAGGGCCGGACCGTTGTGCAGCGGCGCCAGCGGCACCAGCTCCTCCAGGACCGCGAGCACCGCGGCGTCGAGCTTGACCGGGGCCGTGAACCGCTCACCGCCGTGGACGACCCGGTGGCCGGCGACGGTCAGCCCGGCGACGCGGCCGGCCAGGGCGCCGGGCAGCCAGGCGTCCAGCACGGCCTCCAGGCGCTCCTCAGGGGCCGCCCCTTCCGCGGCGCCGACGCTCCAGCTGCGCTGGTCCCGCCAGAGGCTGTCCCCGGAGCGGCTGTGCACGGAGACCTTGAGGCTGGAGCTGCCGGCGTTGAGCACCAGCACCACGCCGGTCGCGGCGTCAGCCACCGCCGCCGTCGCCGGCTCCGTCATCCCTGCGCGGCAGCCGGTGGCGCCCAGCGCCAGTCGGTCACCTCCGGGGCATCGGTGCCGTGGGTGTGGGCGTAGGCCCGGTGGGAGAGGATCGCGTCCTGCATCCGTTCCTTCACGTGGGCGGCGCGGGAGCGCAGGAAGGGCACCCGGTTGACCACGTCGATGACCAGGTTGAAACGATCGATCTGGTTGTTCATCGCCAGTTCAAGGGGCGTGTTGATGTTGCCCTTCTCCTTGTATCCGCGCACGTGGATGTTGGCGTGGTTGGTGCGGCGATAGGTGAGCCGGTGGATCAGCCAGGGGTAGCCGTGGAAGTTGAAGATCACCGGACGGTCGGTGGTGAACAGGGTGTCGAAGTCCCGGTCGCTCAGACCATGGGGATGCTCGTTCGGCTCGGTGAGGGCAAACAGCTTGACCACGTTGATCACCCGGATGCGCAGCTTCGGGATCTCCCTGCGCAGGATCTCCACCGCCGCCAGCGTCTCCTTGGTGGGGATGTCGCCGGCGCAGGCCATGACCACGTCCGGTTCATCCAGCTCGGCGCCGCAGTCGTCGTTGCTGGCCCAGCCGACGATGCTCACCCCCTTGGCCACATGGCGCCGGGCCTGTTCCAGGGTGAAGTACTGCAGGTGCTTCTGCTTGTCGGAGACGATGATGTTGCAGACGTTCGTCTCCTGCAGGGCCTCCTCCGCCACCGCCAGCAGGCAGTTGGCGTCGGCCGGGAGGTACACCCGCACCACGTCGCCGCTCTTGTTGCCGGCCAGGTCGATGAAGCCGGGATCCTGGTGGGTGAAGCCGTTGTGGTCCTGGCGCCACACCGTGGAGGAGATCAGGCAGTTCCAGGGGCCGATCGGGGCCCGCCAGGGGGCATGCAGGAGGCAGGACTCCAGCCACTTGGCGTGCTGGTTGAACATCGAGGCGATCACATGGGCGAAGGCCTCGTAGGTGTGGAAGAAGCCGTAGCGCCCGGTGAGCAGGTACCCCTCCATCATCCCCACCAGGGTGTGCTCGCTGAGCATCTCCACCACCCGCCCGCTGCGGGCCAGTTCACTGCCGTTGAGGTCCTCCGGCAGGAATTCCTCCATCCAGACCTTCTTGCTCACTTCGTAGATGGCCTGCAGCCGGTTGGAGGCCGTTTCGTCAGGGCCGAACACCCGCATCGAATCGGGATTGGAGCCGATGATGTCGCGCAGCAGCTCGCCGAGGGGATGGGTGTTCTCCACCTGGGTGGTGCCGGGGGCCGCCACCTCCACGGCGTAGTCCTCCAGGGGGGGGAACTGCAGCTTGCGGCGCAGCAGGCCGCCGTTGGCGTGGGGGTTGGAGCCCATGCGCCGGTGCCCCTGGGGTGACAGCGCCTGCAGCTCCGGCCGCAGGGTGCCGTTCCCGTCGAACAGCTCCCAGGGCCGGTAGCTCTTCAGCCACTGCTCGAGCAGCTGCAGCTCCTCCGGATCGGTGTTCGGGCAGGCCAGGGGCACCTGGTGGGAGCGCCAGAACCCCTCCAGTTTCTTGCCGTGCAGGGAGGCCGGCCCGGTCCAGCCCTTGGGCGAGCGCAGCACGATCATCGGCCAGGCCGGGCGGACGGCCTCGCCGCTGCTGCGGGCCTCGGCGCGGATCTCGAGGATGCGCCCGATCGCCCGGTCCATGGCGGCCGCCATGGCCTGGTGCATCGCCATCGGTTCGTGGCCTTCGACGAAGATCGGCTCCCAGCCGTAGCCGCGCATCAGGCTGGCCAGCTCCTCGCGCGGAATCCGGGCCAGCAGGGTCGGGTTGGCGATCTTATAGCCGTTGAGGTGCAGCACCGGCAGCACCGCACCATCGTCGATGGGATTGAGGAATTTGTTGATGTGCCAGGAGGTGGCCAGGGGGCCGGTCTCCGCTTCGCCATCACCCACGCAGGCCAGGGCGATCAGGTCGGGGTTGTCGAACACCGCTCCGCAGGCGTGCGAGAGCACGTAGCCGAGTTCGCCGCCCTCGTGGATCGAACCGGGGGTTTCCGGGGTGCAGTGGCTGCCGATGTGGCCGGGGAAGGAGAACTGCTTGAAGAAGCGGCGCATCCCTTCGGTGTCCTGGCTCTTGTCCGGATACACCTCGCTGTAGCTGCCGTCGAGGTAGGTGGGGCCCAGCACGCCGGGGGCGCCGTGACCGGGCCCCGACAGGTAGATCATGTCGAGGTCGTGGCGGCGGATCACCCGGTTGGCATGGGCCCAGAGGAAGGCCTGGCCGGGGGAGGAGCCCCAGTGGCCCAGCAACCGGGCCTTGACGTGCTCATGGCGCAGCGGCTGGGCCAGTAACGGGTTGTCGCGCAGATAGATCATCCCGACGGCCAGATAGTTGGCGGCGCGCCACCAGGCATCGATCAGGGACAGCTCCTGCTCCAGTTCCGGCGTCATGGCCTGGGCCTCGAAGGGGGCCATCGTCGAGATGGTCATGGCCGTCGCATGCAGGGGGCTGTGACCTCAACTTTCGCCTGCCTTCGTAAAAAAGCAGGTAAATCAACCGCTCTCCTTTGGAGGGGTCAGGAATCCGACATGGACCGCCCTTAGGGGGTCGGGGCCAGGGGGGCGTTCCAGCACTTCACGGCCGGCAGGCCGCGGTAATCGGAGAGCACCGAGAGGGTGGCGGTGTCGAGCAGGAAATGGGCGCCGTGGCTGGGCGTCAGCCCGATCCAGCGGGCCATGAACACCCGCAGCAGATGGCCATGGGCGACCAGGGCCACCCGGCCGCCCTCCTGCCGCAGCCGGCCGATCACCCGGTCGACCCGCTCCCCCACCTGGGCCGGGCTCTCCCCGTCCGGACAGCCGTCGCGGAACACCATCCAGCCGGGACGCCGCGCCTGGATCTCCGCGGTCGTCAGACCTTCGTAGGCGCCGTAGTCCCACTCGACCAGATCGGGCTCGAGGCAGGCCTGGGCGGCCAGGCCCGCCAGTTCGCAGGTGCGCCGGGCCCGCTGCAGGGGGCTGCACAGCACCAGGGAGAAGGGGCTGGCCGCCAGCAGCGGCGCCAGGCTGCGGGCCGCCTCCTCCCCCCGCGCGGTGAGGGGGATGTCGGTGCTGCCAGTGTGCTGACCCGAGAGGCTCCATGCCGTCTCGCCATGGCGGATCAGGACCACCTCGACCGGGCCGGTGGGGGTGGCGGCTGGGCCGTTCTGAATCGTTGTCACGGAAGGGCTCCCGCGGGTTGACGTCGTGACGCTCACTTAAGCTCGACACCCCGGCCGGAGAGGTGATGAGGGTGGCCGCCGCTGACACCCGAACGCCATCTTGAGCCTCCCCGCCACGCCTCCTTCCCCCTCCGACGGCCCGGCCCGCGCCCAGTGTCCCTACTGCGGTGTGGGCTGCGGCCTGGAGATGAAGCCCCCCGCGGCCAGCGACGCCGGTGCGGCGATCTGGACGGCCCGCGGTGACCGCCACCACCCCTCCTCCCTGGGGCAGGTCTGCGTCAAGGGGGCCACCGTGGGGGAGACCCTGCACCGCAATCGCCTCACCACCCCGCTCTACCGGCCGCGCACCGACCAGCCCTTCGCGCCGATCGGCTGGGACCGGGCCTTCGACCTGATCGAGGCCCAGGTGCGCCGCACCCTGGCCGAGAAGGGCCCCGGAGGGATCGCCATGTACGGCTCGGGGCAGTTCCTCACCGAGGACTACTACGTCGCCAACAAGCTGATCAAGGGGGCGCTGGGCAGCAACAACTTCGATGCCAACTCGCGCCTGTGCATGAGTTCGGCCGTGTCCGGCTACGTGCGCAGCTTCGGCAGCGACGGCCCCCCCTGCTGCTACGACGATCTCGACCAGGCCGGCCTCGTGCTGCTGATCGGCACCAACACGGCCGCGTGCCATCCGGTGCTGTTCCAGCGGCTGCTGAAGCGCAGGCGCAAGCAGCAGCAGGACCTGCAGATCGTGGTGGTGGATCCGCGCGCCACCGCCACCAGCGATGCCGCCGACCTGCACCTGGCGATCCGCCCCGGCACCGACCTGGCCCTGCTGCATGGCCTCGGCCATCTGCTGCTGGAGCGGGGGGCGCTGGACCGGGCCTATGTGGCGGCGTCCACCGAGGGTTTCGAGGCGCTCGCGGAGCTCTGGGCGGGCTGGACGCCCGAGGCGGTGAGCCGGTTCTGCGGCATCGAGGAGCAGCTACTGCACCAGCTGGCCGACCGCTGGGCCGCCAGCAGCGGCGTGATGAGCCTCTGGTCGATGGGGGTGAACCAGAGCGTGGAGGGCACCGCCACCGTGGCGGGGATCATCAACCTGCACCTGGTGAGCGGCCAGATCGGCCGGCCCGGGGCGGGGCCCTTCTCCCTCACCGGCCAGCCCAATGCGATGGGGGGCCGGGAGGCCGGCGGCCTGGCCCGGCTGCTGCCGGGCTACCGCTCCGTCACCGACGCCGGCCACCGCAGCGAGATCGAGCAGCACTGGGGCCTGGCGCCGGGGAGCATCGCGCCGGCCTCGGGCCTCACCGTGTGGGAGCAGATCGAGGCGATGGAGCGGGGGGACCTGGGGCTCTGGTGGGTCGCGGCCACCAATCCGCTGGTGAGCCTGCCCTGGCTCGATCGGGTGCGGGCCGCCGTGGCCCGCTGCCCGCTGGTGGTGCTCAGCGAGGCTTACGCCGGCACCGAAACCGCCGCCATCGCCCACCTGGTGCTGCCGGCGGCGCAGTGGAGCGAAAAGGCCGGGGTGATGACCAATTCCGAGCGCCGCGTCACCTTCTGCCCGGCCTTCCGCACCCCCCCGGGGCAGGCCCGTCCCGACTGGGCGATCTTCGCCGAACTGGGCCGGCGCCTGGGGTTCGAGCAGCAGTTCCGCTACAGCTCCTCGGCCGAGGTGTTCGCCGAGTTCGCGGCCATCACGGCGGGCCGGGTGTGCGATCTGAGCGGCCTCAGCCATGGGCTGCTGCGGGAGCACGGTCCCCAGCAATGGCCCTTCCCCGCCGGCACGGCGCCCGGAGGCGGTGCCCCGCGTCTGCACACCTCCGGCCGTTTCCCCACCCCCTCCGGCCGGGCCCGGCTGATCAGCGAGCAGCCGATGGGCCTGGGCGAACCCACCGATGGCGCCTACCCCCTGGTGCTCACCGTGGGCCGCTATCTGGAGCAGTGGCACACCATGACCCGCACGGGCCAGGTCGAGCGGTTGCTGCGGCCCCACGCCGAGCCTTTGCTGGAGATCCATCCCGCCGACGCGCGAGCCCACGGACTGGTCGATGGCGGCCGGGCGGAGGTGCGCTCCCGAAGGGGCGCCGTGACGGCCCGGGTGTGCGTCACCGACCGCATCCGCCAGGGCACGCTGTTCCTGCCCATGCACTGGGGGGCGGCCCAGGAGCGGGCCTGCGAGGCCAACCGGCTGATGCATGCCCTCGGCTGCCCCATCTCCCAGCAGCCTGAGCTCAAGGCCGCCGCGGTGACCGTGCGTCCCTGCGAGCAGGCCCCGGGGGACTGAGCCCCTGCGGGGGGTGGCTCAGCGGTGGATCACTGGTCGTCGTGGGCGAAGCGGCGGTAGAGGAAGTCCAGGGCGTGGTTGCGGTAGTCGTAGTACTCCGGCATCTCCATCAGCTGGGCCCGCTGGCGGGGTCGGGGGAAGGGCAGCTCGAGGATCTCGCCGATGGTCGCCGCTGGGCCGTTGGTCATCATCACCACGCGGTCGGCCATGAACAGGGCCTCATCGATCGAGTGGGTGATCATCAGGACGGTCACCCGGTGCTCCCTCCAGATCCGCAGCAGCTCCTCCTGCAGCTCCTCCTTGGTGATCGGATCGAGGGCTCCGAAGGGTTCATCGAGGATCAGCACCTTGGGCTGCAGCGCCAGGGCCCGGGCGATCGAGACCCGCTGCTTCATCCCCCCCGACAGGCTGGCGGGACGCTTGTCGGCGGCCTCGCTCAGCCCCACCATCGCCAGATGGCTCTCCACGATCCGGTCGGTGTCGCCGCTGCGCCGCAGATGGGGGAAAACGTTGTTCACCGCAAGGGCCACGTTCTCGGCGGCCGACATCCAGGGCAGCAGCGAGTAGTTCTGGAACACCACCATCCGGTCCGGCCCCGGCTCCCGGATCGGCACCGACTGCAGGCGCACCTCACCGCTGGTGGGCTGGCCGAAGCCGGAGACCAGGTCGAGCAGGGTGGATTTGCCGCAGCCGGAATGGCCGATCACGCAGACGAACTCCCCTTCGGCCACCTCCAGGCTGATGTTGTCGAGCACGGTGTAGGGCCCGTTGGGGGTGGGATACACCTTGCTGACCCCATCGATCACCAGGAACGGTTCAGCGACGCCGGCGGTGCTGGGCTGTGGCAACGTCTGGGTCTGCATGCGATCGGAGCGTGGGGAGGGACAGGAGGGGAAGGGGCGTCAGCGGCGGGCCGGGGCGGGCAGCGGGGGGTCCGGGACCCGCACCGGCGCTGGCGGCAGGGGCGCCGGGGCCACCGTCACCGGACCCTTGACGCGCAGGCGTTCGAGGTAGGCGAGGGGATTGAGCGGGTCGAGAGGATCACCATCGAACGCCGACACCACCGCCACCGGTGACAGGGGGCGCTCGGCGGCCGGCAGCCCCAGGGCGGCCGCCGCGCTCCGGAACAGGGCCCGATCCTGCACGCGCTCGGTCACCTCCTGCCAGTTGCTGGGGAAGCTGGCCAGGCCCCAGCGGCCGAGCTGGCAGAGGATCCAGACCGCCTCCGCCGGGTTGGGCTCGTTGACCTCGGGGCCGTAGAAGCGGTTGAAGGACGGCATGGCGGCGGGCGCGCCGGTGCCGCGGTCGTAGGCATCGACGAGACCAGGCCGGAGCATGGCCCCATCCGTGCCCACGTACTGGCTCTGGGAGAGCAGCTCCACCAGGTCGCCGCGGTGGGCCGGGTCCTCGCAGTAACGGCAGGCCTCCAGCAGGGCCTGCACCAGGGCCCGGTGGGTGCGGGGGTAGGCGGCCGCCCAGGCCTCCTTCACCCCCAGCACCTTCTCACCGTGGCCGTTCCACAGCTCCACATCCGTGGCGATCACCGTGCCGAGGCCCTCCTGGACGGCGCGGGAGTTCCAGGGTTCGCCGACGCAATAGCCATCGATGGTGCCCGCCTTGAGGGCGGCCACCATCTGGGGCGGCGGGATCACCAGCAGTTCCACGTCACGGTCGGGGTGGATCCCCGCCGAGGCCAGCCAGGCCCGCAGCATCAGGTTGTGCATCGAGGCCGGGTGCACCACGGCCAGCACCGGCCTGGACTCGGGGTGGGCGCCGATCCAGGCCTTGAAGTCGGCCAGGGTGTTCACCCCGGCGTCGTGGAAGCGGCGGTGCAGGGTGATGGCATTGCCGTTGCAGCTGAGGGTGAGGGCACTCACCATCGCCAGGGGCGGTTGGCCACCGCAGCCGAGGGTCATGGCGATCGGCATCCCCGCCACCATCAGGGCACCGTCCAGAACGCCCTGGCGCACGTGGGTCTCGAGGGTTTTCCAGTTGCTCTCCCGCCGCAGCTGCACCTGGGTCAGGCCGTGCCGGGCGAAGAACCCCTTCTCCTGGGCCACCACCAGGGGCAGGCAGTCGGTGAGGGGAATGAAGCCCAGCTCCAGGTTCACCTTCTCGAGTCCGTCGGCGGCGATGGCCTCGGCGGGCTTGAGCCGCTGCTGCCGGGCCCGACGCTGGTCTGAGAGGAAGCCGACGATCTCGGCCCGCAGCCCGTAGTAGCGCGGGTGCTCCACCGTGCCCAGCTGGGTGCGGGGCCGGGGCAGGGGCACTTCGAGGATCTGATCGATGTGGGCCTCGGGGCCGTTGGTCATCAGCACCACCCGGTCGGAGAGCAGCAGGGCCTCGTCGACGTCGTGGGTGACCATCAGGGCGGTGACCTTCGCCTCCTGGCAGATCCGCATCAGCTGCTCCTGCAGGTTGCCCCGGGTGAGCGCGTCGAGGGCCCCGAAGGGTTCATCGAGGAGGAGGAGTTTCGGGCGCAGGGCCAGGGCGCGGGCGATGGCAACCCGCTGCTTCATTCCGCCGGAGATCTCCCGGGGGTACTTGTCGGCGGCGGCCTTCAGGCCCACCAGCTGGATGTGGTGCTCGATGAGGGCGTCCCGCTCCCGGCGGTCGCTGGCGGTGATCACGTTGTCCACACCCAGGGCGATGTTCTGGCGCACCGTGAGCCAGGGCAGCAGCGAGTAGTTCTGGAACACCACCATCCGGTCGGGCCCCGGATCGGTGACCTGCCGGCCGCTCATCAGGATGCCGCCCTGGGTGGCGGTGGTGAGGCCGGCCAGCAGGTTGAGCAGGGTGGACTTGCCGCAGCCGGAGTGGCCGATGAGGGAGATGAACTCGCCCTCGGCGATATCCAGGAAGATGTCCCTGAGGGCCACATACTCCCCCCCGCCGGGCAGGGGGAAGGCCTGGGTGACGTGGTCGACGGTGAACAGGGCGGCCATGGTCAGGCGGCTCCCTTGCTGAGCTTGCGCCCGGCGAAGGCCACCAGGCGATCGAGCAGCAGGCCGACAAGACCCACATAGATGATGGCCAGCACGATCTCACTGGAGCTGCCATCTCCCCCTGAGTTGTAGGCATCCCAGATGAAATAGCCGATGCCGCCGTCGGCCTTGAGCATTTCGGCGGCCACGATCGCCAGCCAGGCCAGGCCGACGGCGATGCGCAGGCCCGCAAACACGAAAGGTACGGTGGCCGGGATGACGATGTCCCTGATGTAGGCCCCTTTCCGCAGCTTCAGCACCCGGGCGACGTTGATGTAGTCCTCGGGGATCTCACGGATGCCGATGGCTGTGTTGATGATGATCGGCCAGATGGCCGTGATGAAGATCACGAAGACGGCGGAGACGGTGGAATCCTGGAACACCATCAGGGCGATCGGGAACCAGGCCAGGGGCGGCACGGTGCGCAGCACCTGGATCACGGGATCAAAGCCCTTGCCAAGGAAGCGGCTCATTCCCAGGAGGCCACCGATGGTGATTCCCACCACCGCGGCCAGCCCGTAGCCCATCGCCACCCGCTGCAGCGAGATCAGGATCTGCCAGGCCAGGCCTTTGCTGGTGCCCCCATCATCGAAGAAGGGATGGATGATGTAGGGGTCCCACGTGTCGACGACGACATTGATGGGTCCCGGCAGGCGGGCGACTCCCAGGATCAGCGACAGCAGCTGCCACAGCACCAGAAAGGCGCCGATGCAGATCAGATAGGGAGACACCCGGGACACCCAGATCGGCGTGATCCTTCGGGAACGTTGGTGGGGTGCTGCTGCGCTGAGGGCCATGGGGAATGGGTGGGGAATGGCAACGGGGGCAAGGGAAGCTGGGGCTTCCGCGTCAGGACATGGCCTTGATCTTCAGGGCGTCCAGGTAGGCCTTCGGATTTTCCGGGTCGAAGACGACACCGTCGAAGAAGGTTTCCTTGCCACGGGAATCACTGGCGGGAATCGCCTTCTCCTGGCCGATCGCCTTGGCCGCCTCCTTCCAGAGATCGGCCCGGTTCACCTGGTTCACGAGGGCGTCGACGTCGGTGCTGGCGGGGAGGTAGCCCCAGCGCATGTCCTCGATCACGAACCACTGGTCGTGGCTCTTGAACGGGAAGGAGGCGTTCTCGCTCCAGAAGCGCATCCGGTAGGGGCTGTCGGTCACCATGCGACCGTCGCCGGCATCGAAGGTGCCGGCGAGGCGGGGTTTGATGTCGGCCACCGACGCCTTGAAATACCTGTCCTTCGAGGTGATCTCACAGAGCTCGTCGAGATTGGCGGGGTCCTCGCACCACATCTGCGCTTCCAGCACCGCCATCAGCAGGGCCTTGGTGGCCTTGGGATTCTTGGCGACCCAGTCGGCGCGCATCGAGAAGGACTTCTCCGGGTGGAACTTCCAGAGTTCACCCGTTTCGGCCGCCGTGTAGCCCAGCTTCTTGTTGACCAGCCGCTGGTTCCAGGGCTCGCCGACGCAGAAGGTGTCCATGGTGCCGGTCTGCATGTTGGCCACCATCTGGGGCGGGGGCACCACCACCAGGTCGGCGTCCTTGTTGGGGTCGATGCCGTTGGCGGCCAGCCAGTACCGCATCCACAGGTCGTGGGTGCCGCCGGGGAAGGTGACGGCCGCCTTGAACTTCCGGCCGGTCTTGGCCGTGGCGGCCACGGCGTCGGCGAGGCCGGCCTTGTTGTCGATGGTGAGCTTGTTGGCCAGGAAGTCCTTGGAGACCGACAGACCCTGGCCCTGCAGATTCAGCCGGGCCAGGGTGGCCATCGGCAGCGGCTGCTGGCTCTTGGTGATCTTGCCCGCCGCCAGCAGCAGGGGCATCGGCGTGAGGATGTGGGCGCCATCGATGCCGCCGCCGCCGCCGCCCAGTTCCAGGTTGTCGCGGGTGACGGCCCAGGAGGTCTGCTTCATCACCTTCACCTCCGGCATGCCGTGCTTGGCGAAGAAGCCCTTCTCCTTGGCGATGATCAGCGGGGCGGCATCGGTGAGGGCGATGAAGCCGAGGGACACACCGGTGACCTCGGGCGCATCGGCGCCACCGGCGGCCGGAGCGGCGGCGGGGGTGGCGACCTCCTTCTTGCCGCCACAGGCACTCAGCCAGATGGCGCCTGCCGTGGTGCCGGCAGCGGTGATCAGGAACTTGCGACGGGAAAGGTTGGACATGAAGCCTGAAGGGGAGCCAGGAAGGACCGGAGGGATGCACCGTGAGGTGCATGGGTTCTCAGGACGGGCTCCACAACGAAGCGCACCGTGCTGGCGAAAAGTGGGGTGGCTGGCGCGCAGGCTGACCAGTCAGCTCTCAAAAGACCACGCCGGCGGCCCCCACCAGGGTCGCGTCGGTTACCGATTCGGATCTTCGAGCGGCGGGTCTCCGTTCTCGGGTGCCGCCAGCTGGCGGCGCAGCCGTTCGCCGCTGCGGGCCATCAGCAGCGCCGTGGCCTGCTCAAGGGCGTCCTCGAGGTGCTCGAAGCGTCCGGCGAACCAGAGGTAGGCCGCCACGTTCCAGCGCAGCGCCGGCACCAGGGCCCCTTCGCCCCGGAGGGCCTCCAGGGCCTGGGTCCGCCAGACCTCCAGTCCCTGCCACGGCACCTCCGCGCTGGTGATGCCGTGGTCGCGGGGGTGGAGCAGGATCCGCTCGGTGGCTCCCCGGCGCACCCGGGCGGTGATGCCGGCGCGGGAGGTGGGCAGGTCGGTGGAGCCCTCCAGGCCCTTCACCGTCAGCAGGTCGGTCTCGCCGCAGTCCTGCAGGGCCTGCCAGGCGCGGGTCTCGGTGGGGGGATGGACGAAGCCGCTCACCAGCAGGTGCTCCCCGCGGTGCGGTGTCCAGAGCAGCTCCAGGCTGGCCACCGGGGGGCGTTTGCCGATGGCGTCCCGCACCGGCACCAGTCGCTCGGCCCAGGGGAAATGGTCGGGCTGGTGGGTGAGGGCCAGCCCATGGCGGTCGAGGCGCTGTTGGACCTCTCTCAGCGGCAGGCCGGTCGAAGGGATGCCGATCGCCTCGAACAACTCGGCCAGGGTGACGCCGAACTTCACCGGCATCGGGTCGCCGCCGTGCAGCACCACCGGCACGTCGTCGCTGGCCAGCACCAGGGCCACCAGGGGCAGCAGGGGGGCGGTGCGGCTACGGCCGTCGTAGGGCACCCCGAAGCACAGCGGCTGCCGGCCGGGTGTTTCCAGCACCGGGCCGTGGCGTCGGTAGCTGTCGAGCATGCCGGAGAGCTCGGTGGGGTGGGGGCGACGGATGCGGTGGGCGATCAGGAAGGCCCCCATCTGGGCGCCATCGACCAGTCCCTGGAGCATTAGGTCCATCGCCTCAGCAGCCTCCTGCCGATCCAGGCCGGTGCTGGTGTGTTCGCCGCTTCCCACCTTGCCGATCAGCTCACGGAAGCGCGCCCGCTCGGGGCCGAGCGCCCGCAGGCGCACCTGACGGCGATCCTCCGCACCGTGCAGCGGCTGGGCCGTCCCCGGCGGGGAGGCGTCAGGTCCCGGACCTGCCGGTTCTGGTAACAGTGACGACATGGGTGGACGGTTCCATGCCGGAAACTAAAGCCTTCCTGATCGGTGGGTTCGCGCAGCTTTCTCCGGCGCTCCCCGACACAACGATCCTTCCGGACGACGCAGCTCTCATCGGCGTCCCGGGTTCCCGTCTCGCCTGACCGGCTTGAGACGTGCTCCCCAAGCCCCGCTTCCGCCCACCTGCCTGGCAGGACTCCTCCGCATGGCCGGCCATGCGGACCGCCGCTTTCGCATGAACAGCACCGACACCAGCGTTGTCAACGACACCGCCAGCCCCACCCCCGACCGCTCTTCCAACGACGGTTCCGCCCTGCCGCCGGAGGGCCTCAGCAAGGTCGAACGGGCCAAAGCGGAGCTCTGCGGCCTCGACCTGGCCCCCAGGCTGGCGGAACTGGCCGCGGCGGGCTGGGAGTCCCTCGATGAGGCCACCCTGACGATCCGCCTCAAGTGGCTGGGGATCTTCTTCCGTCCCGTCACCCCCGGCCGCTTCATGGTGCGGCTGCGGCTGCCCAACGGCGTCCTCCTTGCCGACCAGCTGGAGCTGCTGGCCGACGCCGTCGACCGCTGCGGCGAACACGGCAGCGCCGACATCACCACCCGCCAGAACCTGCAGCTGCGCGGCCTGCTGCTGGAGGACATGCCTCCCCTGCTGGAGGGGATGGAGCGGGTCGGCCTCACCAGCCGCCAGTCGGGCCACGACAACCCCCGCAACATCACCGGCAACCCCCTGGCGGGCCTCGACCCGGAGGAGCTGATCGACACCCGGCCGCTGGTGGCGGCGATCCAGGCCCGCCTCCTGGCTGATGACGGCCCCCGCAACCTGCCCCGCAAGTTCAACGTGGCGGTGGGCGGGGCCCCCGACAGCTTCCTGCTCCACAACGACCTCGCCTTCCTGCCGGCGCCCCATCCCCAGGATCCGGCCGCGCCGCTGGGCTTCACGGTGATGGTGGGCGGCTTCTTCTCGGCCCAGCGCAACGAACTGGCCGTGCCTCTCGGCCTGTGGCTGCGGCCCGACCAGCTGCCCGACTTCACCCTGGCCCTGCTGCGGCACTACGACGCCCACGGCAACCGGGTCCAGCGCAACAAAAGCCGGCTGATGTATCTGATCGATGGGCTGGGGCTGGCGGCCTATCGCGATGCCGTGGTGGCGGCCTACCGGGAGCTGGCCGGGGCGTCGGCGCAGGCGCCCCTGCCCCATGACGGCCGCCATCTGGTGGTGCGGCCCCCCCGCGACGGGCTGGGATTCCAGCCCCAGAAGCAGGCGGGCCTCCACTGGGCGGGGCTGCACGTGCCGATGGGGCGGCTCGATGCCGCTTCGATGCTGGAGCTGGCCCGCCTGGCCCGCGCCTACGGCAGCGGTGAGCTGCGCCTCACCGAGGCCCAGAACGTGCTGATCGTGAATGTGCCGGCCGATCGCCTGGCGGCCCTGGGGGCCGAACCCCTGCTGGCACGGTTCCGGCTGGAGCCCGGTGCCCTCCAGGCTGAAGCGGTCAGCTGCACCGGCAGCCGGTACTGCAGCTTTGCCCTGATCCCCACCAAGCGCACCGCCCAGACGGTGATCGACGAACTGGAGCGCCGGCTGGAGCTGCCCGAGGCCGTGCGCAGCCACTGGACCGGTTGCCCCAACGCCTGCGGCCAGCCCTACATGGGCCAGATCGGCCTGATGGGGGCCAAGGCCCGCCAGGACGGCCAGATGGTGGAGGCGGCCAAGATCTTCCTGGGGGGCCGCCTGGACAGCGACCCGCAGCTGGCCGAGCTGCACGGGAAGGCCGTGCCCCTCTCCGAGCTCCCGGACGTGCTGGAGGGGTTGCTGGTGGAGCGCTTCGGTGCCCGGCGGCGGGCGGCGCCGTGAGTGCCCCATGACGGCCGCTTGCGGCCCGTGGGATCCCCGGCAGCTGCCGGCCGGCGGCAGCCCCGAGCGCTGGCCCTGGCTGCAGGGCCTGCGGCGGGCCCGGGACCTCGACCTGGAGCCCTGGCTCCAGGCGGTGGAGGCGGGAGCGCTGCGGCCCGACGCCGACC
>NZ_JAGQBM010000020.1:0-47508 GCF_024345635.1 Cyanobium sp. Lug-B | reverse complement strand
CCCGCCACCGCCGGCAGGGCCAGCCGGCCGGCCCAGGCCGGGGCCAGGGGCCGCAGGTCGGGTTCGCTGCCCAGGGGCCAGTAGAGCCCCAGGCGGCCCCTCCGCCGGGCCAGCAGGGCTCCCAGGTGCCGCTCGGCCGTCGCCAGGATCCCCGGGACGGCCCCGGCCAGGCACTGCCGCCGCCGGCGGCGGAACAGGCGCCGCAGCTCCTCCTTGGTGCTCCCGTCGCCGGCGGGCGGCCTCACCGCTGAAACCAGCCGGTCAACGCCACCGCCAGGGCATCGGCGGCGTCGTCGGGGCGGGGGGGATGTTCCAGATTCAGCTCCCGCATCACCGCCGCCAGCACCTCGTCCTTCTCAGCGTGGCCGGAGCCGGCCAGGGCCAGCTTGATCTGCATCGGCGGGAACTCCACCACCGGAACGGCGAAGCGGGCCAGGGTCATCATCACCACCCCCCGGGCCTGCACCACCGCGATGGTGGTGCTGGAGCGGTAGAAGAAGAATTTCTCCACCGCCGCCAGCTGGGGTCGCCAGCGGCGCACGATCACCCGCAGATCGCGGGCGATTTCCACCATCCGATCCCCGTCGCTGCGGCCGGGTTCGGTGCGGATCATGCCGCAGTCGAGCAGGCGCTGATGGCCGCCTCCCGCGGCGGAGCGACCTTGCACATCGATGACCCCGTAGCCGACGCGCGCCAGCCCGGGATCGATGCCAAGGATCCTCACATCGCTTGCCTCACGCCACGTCCCTCACCCCGCCAGGGCCAGCTGGAAGGCGGAGGGGTCGCCGGCGGGGCGGTCGAACACCTTGCAGAACGTCTTCACCACCCGCTCGCCGGAGTCGATCTGCTCGAGGGGGTCCTTGCGCAGCCGGTGGCGCAGGCAGCAGGCCACCACCCGGGCCACGTCGTCGTCGCTCACCTCGAGATGGCCCTCGAAGGCGGCCAGGGCCCGGGCGGCCCGGTTGGTGACGATGTCGCCCCGCAGGCCGTCCACGTCCAGCTCGCCGCAGACCGCCGAGATGCGGATGCGCAGCTCATCGTCGATGGCCACCTGGGGCAGCCGCTCCTGGGCCTCCACCACCCGGGCCTGCAGGGCCTCCTGGGTGCTCTGCAGCCGGTCGCTGAAGCTGTCGGGGTCGGCATCGAAGCTGGTGCGCTGATCCACCACCTGCACCCGCAGCTCCGGGTCGCGCACGGTGCGCACCTCCACGCTCATGCCGAAGCGATCCAGCAGCTGGGGCCGCAGCTCACCCTCCTCCGGGTTGCCGGAGCCGATCAGCACGAAACGGGCCGGGTGCCGCACCGACACCCCCTCCCGCTCCACCGTGTTCCAGCCCGAGGCGGCCGAATCCAGCAGCACGTCCACCAGGTGGTCGTCGAGCAGGTTCACCTCATCCACGTAGAGCAGGCCGCGGTTGGCCTTGGCCAGCAGCCCCGGCTCGAAGGCGCGCACGCCCTCGCTGAGGGCCTTCTCGATGTCGATGGTGCCGCAGAGGCGGTCTTCGGTGGCCCCCAGCGGCAGGTCGACCATCGGCACCTGGCGGGCCTCTACCGGCAGCTGTTCGCCCCGCTCGGCCCGCTGGCGCACCTCGCTGCTCTGCAGGTCGGGGTCGCTGGGCGAGCTGTTGTAGGGGTCCCCGGCCACCACGTCGATCGCCGGCAGCAGATCGGCCAGGGCCCGGATGGTGGTCGATTTGCCCGTGCCCCGGTCGCCCATGATCATCACCCCGCCGATGCGGGGATCGATCACGTTGAGCAGCAGCGCCAGCTTCATCTCCTCCTGGCCGACGATGGCGGTGAAGGGGAAGACCCTGCGCTTCCTGGTTGGCGTCACGGACGGCTTGCGGGCGGAGCCCCGGATTGTTTCACAGCCGCCCCTGGGGCCGCCCCCGGAGCAGTCCCAGGGGCCACCGGCTTCACCACCGGAATCAGTGACAGCACCTGGGGCGGGGTGGCATCGGCCGGGTAGATGAGCCGCACCCGCAGCTGCCGTTCCTGGCCGGGGCGCAGGCTGACCGTGCCCAGGGGCGGGCCCTCCTGGCCGGCCCGCAGCACCAGGTGGAACCGCCGCCGTCCCCCCGGCCCGCCGGCGGCGTTGTCGAGGCCGCTGACCTCCACGGTGCCCCGGAACATCACCGCCCGCGCCGGGGTTGTGTTGAAGCGCAGGCCGCCCAGGGGCTGGTCGGTCTTGATGGGCGATTCCAGGGCCAGGGCCAGCTGCACCGGCCGGGGGGTGTCGTTGCGCAGCGGCAGGCTGAGGTCGTAGGTGACGCCGTAGTTGCCGTGGGCCGCCCAGGCGGTGCCCGGGTAGAAGGCGCGCAGGGGGGCCGTCTGCACCTGGCCGGTGCCCAGGGTGCCCCGCTCCAGGGACGCGATCGGCCAGGAGATCGGTGCCCGGCTCACCGACAGGGTCGGCCGGCCCGGATCGGTGATCCGCCCCACCCAGGCGCTGCCCTCCTGCACCCCGCTGACGCGGGAATAGATCATCGGACCGCTGGCCCCACGGGGGCTGGGGCTGTGCTCCTTCGGGCTGAGGCCGCCCTGCAGCAGGCGCTGCCAGACGGCCGGATCCGGCGGGCGATCCACGGGGCCGAAGGCGGCCAGGGTGGCCACATCCACCGGACCGTCGCTGTGGAGGCGCAGCTGCAGGTTGAGGCCGTTGAGCAGCGGATCGAGGCCGCGCACCGGCAGCGGCAGCACCATCAGGGTGCTGAGCTGCCCCGCTGGCAGCGTCCAGCCCTCCGGCACCAGGGGGCTGCGCTGCCGGGCCAGCAGCTCGGTGGCCACCCGGCTGCCGGGGCCGGCCCAGATCGGCGTGCTGCCCTGCTCCATCAGGGCCGGCAGGGGCAGGAAGGGGGCCGAGGGCTGGTCGGGGTCCACCGACTGGGACAGGGCGGTGGAGCCGGCCACGGTCCGCAGCTTCACCGGGCCGCTGCCCCGCGGGGCCGCCACCACCGCCAGCCAGAGGGTGGAGTCGAGGCTTTCGGGGGTGCCGGCGTAGATGTGATGGCTGAACAGCTCGAAGGGGCCGCTGACGGCCGCGTTCAGGTGCGCTGATGGCACGCCCAGGGGCCGCCCGGCGTAACCCCGCTGGCCATCGAAGGTGGACAGCAGGATGCCGGGACCCTTGATCACCTCGGGGTTGTTGTCGTTCACCATCGGCACGGCGTCCAGCCGGCCCGGCAGGGGGGCCACCGTCCCCGGGCGCAGCACCGGCGGCGTTGGGGCGGGTTGCGGCTGGGCCAGCAGCGGGCCGCCCAGGGCGGCCAGAGCGAGGGCGGGCAGCGCCAGGGCGCGGATGGGGGCGTTCATCAGCGTTTGACGAGGGTTTTGGTGACGGCCCCGGCCATCGACCGGATCAGCTCGGCGGAGCGGGGATCGTTGAACGGACCCTTCACCATCACGGCCAGGACGGCCCGCTGGCCGTTGGGCATCTGGATCAGGGCGGTGTCGGAGTAGGCGATGCCGATGTCGCCGGTCTTGTTGTAAACGGTGATGCCCTCCGGCAGCAGCTCGCTGTCGGGATCGGAGGAGTCCTTGCCCAGGCCCATCAGCAACCCGAGCGGGATCAGGGTGTTGGTGCGGGAGGTGCCCATGATCTCGCGGAACAGGTCACGGGCCCGGGGCGTGAGCTTGTCGCCGGTGTCCACCAGGGCGATGGAGCGGGCCAGATCACGGGAGCTGGTGGTGTTGGTGCCGTCCAGGTCCGGGAGCCAGTTGTTGACCACCGTGGCCGTCAGGCCGAGGCTGCGGAAGCGGCCGTTGAGCTCGGTCTTGCCGCCGAGGCGGCGGATCAGCAGGTTGGTGGCGGTGTTGTCGCTCACCCGGATCATCTCGGTGGCCGCCTCGAAGAAGGGGAAGCGGGTTCCCAGGGGCTTGCTGGCCATCCAGCCGGCGCCGCCGCCCACCACCTCCTTGGTGAGCGGCATGGGCTCGTTCCAGCGCAGCTTGCCGCGGTCGAGATCCTCCAGGCCCGCCAGGAGGATCGGCACCTTGATCGAACTGGCCGCCGACAGGGGCAGATCCGGCTGCAGCTCGGCGTAGCGGCCGTCATCCAGCACCAGCAGGAAGGCACTGGCGGTCAGACCCTTCTGGGCCGCCGCCAGCCGGGCCCACTGCTGGCTGAGGCCGACGAGTTCCTGGCGCGGTTCGAACCGTCCCAGGGCCATGGGGCCGCTGCCGGGTTTCGTCGCCACCGGTGTCGCCGGTGCCGGCGTACCGAGCGCCCCCTGGACCAGACGCGGCGCCATCAGCTTGAGGGCGGTGCCGACGATCACCCCCAGACCCACCCCGAGCACGATCAGCCGCAGCACCAGCCCCACCGGGCGGAGCCAGGGGTTGCTGCGGGGACGGGTTGGACGGCCAGCGCTCACGGAAGCAGGACGTTGGGGCGATGTCCGACGCTAGTGGTCCTGGGCAGAAGGGAAAGGGCGACGGCTCGCCCAGCGCAACTGGCACACCATGCCCCGCAGGAGGGCCACCTCCGGGCCACTGACCTGACCGCGCTGCAGCAGGGCCCGCAGCTTGGCCATCCGGGCGGCGGCCGTGTGGGGCAGCAGGAAGCCGACCTCCAGCAGCAGCTCCCGGGCGTCGTCGAGCATGGCCTCCAGCACCCCCCGGGGGCAGGGGCCTTCCCCGGCGGCAGCGGGCGGGGAAGGCGGGGGCACCCGCGCCGGGCCCCGGCGCCCGAGGCGGTGCAGGTCGTGCAGCACCACCGCCACGGCGTGGGAGAGGTTGAGGGAGCCGTGGGCGGTGGGGGTGGGAATCTGCAGCAGCCGGCCCGCCTGCAGCAACTCGTCGTTGCTCAGCCCCCGGTCCTCCCGGCCGAACACCAGGGCCGACGGCAGGGCCCGCTGCTCGCCCGCCAGCAGCCAGGCCAGGGCGTCCTCCGGGTCCTCCAGGGGCAGGGGCTCGCCCTCCGGTCGGCCGGAGGCGGCCACCACCCGCCCGCAGTCGGCCAGGGCGGCGGCCAGGGTGGGAAAGACGGTCGCCCGCTGCAGCAGGGGCAGCCCCTTGACGGCCATGAGTCGGGCCTCCTCGCCGAGGGGATCGCAGCGCGGAGCCACCAGGCGGAGATCCTCGATGCCGTAGTTGCGGCAGAGCCGGGCCACGCTGCCCACGTTCAGGGGGCCGGCCGGTTCCACCAGGACCAGCTTGGGGATCAAGGCAGGGAGTGCAGGAAGGCCAGCAGATCGGCCATGGCCTGGGGTTCGGGCTGGAAGCTGGGCATCGGCGGGGTCCGGCCGCTGACCACCTGCTGGATCAGCTGGCGATCGTTCTTGCGCCGATCGACGCCGTGCAGATCGGGTCCCACCAGTCCCTGGGCGGCCAGCCCGTGGCAGCCGGCACAGTTCAGCCGGAAAAGGCGGCCCCCGTCGGTGGCCGAGCCGGTGAGCTCCAGGGTCTGGCGGGTGTAGGGATCGCTGCGGGCCGCCGGCAGCACCACCACCGCCAGCAGCAGGATGCAGGCCACCGCCGCCAGCGTCGCCAGGGCCGCCACCAGGCTGCGGCGCTGGGCGGGAACCTGTTCACCCCCGATGGGGGCAGAGGGCGTCGCGGCGGCCGGGGTGGTGGAGGACGGACTGATCACAGTGCTGGAGTTGGGCTCGCGATGCCGGCGGTGGTCGTGGAAGAATTGTGCATCGCCAGAACTGACGGCCCCTCCATGATCGAACCCCTCCTCTGCGGCATCGTGCTTGGACTGATCCCCGTGACGCTCGTGGGTCTGTTCGTGGCGGCCTGGAATCAGTACCGCCGGGGAAGCGCCCTGGGGGGCTGAGCGTTCGTTTGAACACACCCTAGCCAGTCCGGCTGCCCCGGACAGGGCGGCGGGGTCCGGAACCCTCCTTCCGTTCGGGATGGGGATCATCCCTCGAAGGCCACCCATCGACCCGCAACACCGCCCCACGGCAGGGCGGCCCGCTAGTCCCCACAGGCAGCGGTGAGCTCGACCTGGCCTGCGGCGGCGGGCGCCTCCAGCAGCACCACCGTGGTTCCGCCGTAGCGGCGTTGATCACGGCCCTGCCATCCCGGCGGCAGTTCCGGCACGGCGTCACTGGCGCACTCCCACACCAGAATGCCTCCGGGAACCAGCCAGCCGCCGCTGAGCACCGCCGCGGCGATCGGCCCGTACAGGCCGGCGGCGTAGGGCGGATCGGCGTAGATCAGATCGAAGGGGGCCTCGCCGCGGCGCGCCAGCCAGCGCAGCACCTCGTCGCCGTCCACGCGGCAGCGGGGGGAAGCCTCCGGCGACGGTGGAAGGTCGCGCCGCACCAGCTCCAGATTGGCCCGGGCCACGGCGGCGATGCGGCGATCCCGCTCCACGGCCACCACCTCGGAGGCGCCCCGCTGCAGGGCCTCGCAGGCCATCACGCCGCTGCCGCAGCAGAGATCCAGCCAGCGGCTGCCGGGGACCCGGGCGGCCAGCAGGTTCATCACCGCCAGCCGCACCCGCGAGGCGGTGGGTCGGGCCGTGCTGCCGGGGGGACTCTGCAGCCGGCGCCCGCCGCTCAGCCGCAGCGTCACAGGGAGCCGACCCAGTCGATCCAGCGCCGCAGCATCGCTTCGCCCACGGGGCCGGACTTCTCCGGGTGGAACTGGCAGGCGGCGATGGTCCCCTGCCAGACCGCCGCCGTCACCGGGGTGCCGCCGTAGTCGACAAGGGCCGTGCTGGCCGTGGCCTCGGCCGGCTCGGCGGCGAAGGAGTGCACGAAGTAGACCCAGGCCTCCGGGGTGGCGGCCGGCAGCAGCGGGCTGGCGGTGGCCGGAATCAGAGGGGCCCAGCCCATGTGGGGCAGGGGGTGGCCCGCCAGCCGCGGCAGGGAGCGGACGCGCCCGGCCAGCACACCCAGGCCATCCGTTTTGCCTTCCTCGCTGGCCTCGAACAGCAACTGAAGCCCCAGGCAGATGCCCAGCAGCGGGCGGCCGCTGGCGCAGGAGCGACGCAGGGCCGGCTCCAGCCCGGCCGATCGCAGCCGCTCCATGGCGGGATCGAAGGCACCGACGCCCGGCAGCACCAGGGCCTCGCAGGCCTCCAGATCCGCCGGGCCGTGGACGCTCACCAGCTCGGCACCGAGCCGCCCGAAGGTGCGCTGCACCGAATGCAGGTTGCCCATGCCGTAGTCGATCAGGCCGATGCGGGTCATGGCTGGCTGACGCTCGGGACCCGCTCGGCCGGATGTTCCAGGGCCGGAGAGGCCGGCAGGTCGAGGGCGTTGAGGTGATCGATGAACTGATAAAGCCGACCGACGCGGCGTTTGTCGAAGCGCAGCCACAGGCAGGGCCGCAGCAGACCGTTGTCGTCGACCCCCTCGCCGGTCTGGATGGCGCCCTCCTCCAGCAGATCGGCGAAGCGTCGGTTCAGCTCCGGCAGCAGGTCACGGGGCACCTCGGCGTTGAGCAGCAGCTCGATGCGGTCCTGCCCCAGCTGGGCGCTGTGGAACACCCGGTAGAACCGGCAGATATGGGCCACCGCCGCCTCAGCGGTGGTGGCTTCCACCATCAGATCCACGTCCTCCGGGGAGATCAGGCCCCGGGTGGCGAGTTCCTGATGCACGTTGCGTTTCCAGACCTTCCAGAAATCGTCGCCCTCCGGGGAGAGCAGCACCAGGGGAATGGGGGAGGTGCGACCGGTCTGGATGAGGGTGAGGCACTCGAACAGTTCATCGAGGGTGCCGAATCCCCCGGGCATCACCACGAGCGCATCGCTCTCCATCAGGAAGAACAGCTTGCGGGTGAAGAAGTAGCGGAAGTAGAGGAGGCGCCCGTCGCAGGCACTCACGTAGGGATTGGGATGCTGCTCGAAGGGCAGATCCACGTTGAGACCGATGCTGTGATCGCACCCGGCGCCACTGTTGGCGCCCTCCATCACGCCCGCCCCGGCCCCCGTCATCACCTCAAAGCCGGCCTGCACCGCCTGGCGGGCGACCTCTTCGGCCAGCAGGTAGCAGGGATCGTCGCGGCGGGTGCGGGCGGAGCCGAAGACGCTGATCTTGCGGGCACTGCGCCTGGGGCGGAACACCTCGAGGGCCTCGCTGATGTCGGCCAGACAGCCGGCGATCAGGCGCCACTCCTCCTCCTCCTTCTCCTGGCGCGCCACCTGCAGCAGGGACACCACGGCACGCTCGATCTGGCGGCGCTGGGGATGGCCGCGGAGGGCTTCGGCGAGGGCCTGAAGGGGGCTGATGCCCGCCGCCGGCGGGGGATTCGGGGAGAGGGGCGGCGTCAGCGGAGCTGGGTCAGAGGTACTTGGAGATGGTGCCCGAGAGGGTGTTCTTGGGAACGGCACCCACCACGGTGTCGACCTTCTGGCCACCCTTGAAGAGCATCAGGGTGGGAATGCTGCGGATGCCGTACTGGCTGGCGACGTTGGGATTCTCGTCGGTGTTCAGCTTGTAGACGCGGATCTTTCCCTCGTATTCCTTGGCGATCTCATCGACGATCGGCGCCACCATGCGGCAGGGGCCGCACCAGGGTGCCCAGAAATCAACCAGCACGGGCACATCACTCTTGAGCACGTCTTGCTCGAAGGAGGCGTCGGTGACGGCAGCGGCGCTGGACATTCCTTGCAGACTCGGGATGTAGTGAATCTAGCAACCGGGTTCGGCCGCCCTTCCCGGGAATGGGGCCAGCGTTGCAGGCCGTAGCGGAAGCCAGGGCCGTCGGCAGGCGGCGGCAGAAGACAAAAAGCCCGGACACGCCGGGCCGGGGGGTGTGAGGAGTGTGCGAGCCGGAGCCCCCACATCCAGAGGTTAGCCCCCATCTCGCCTTGAGGCCGTGGCGTCCAGACCTGGGACGACCTACTTGCCCATGCCCAGCTGCTGGGCCTTCTGGTACACCTTGCCCTCGGTGAGAAGGGACGGTGCCACCACCACCTCCACCTCACGCATCTCCTTGAGGGTGCGGGCCCCGAGGGTGCCCATGGAAGTGCGGATGCAGCCCAGCAGGTTCTGGGTGCCGTCGTCGAGGCCGGCCGGGCCGCGCAGGATCTTCTCGAGGCTGCCGGTGGTGCCCACCTTGATGCGGGTGCCCCGGGGCAGCACGGGGCTGGGGGTGGCCATCCCCCAGTGGAAACCGCGGCCGGGGGCTTCGGCGGCCCGGGCGATGGGGGAGCCGATCATCACCGCATCGGCCCCGCAGGCCAGGCACTTGCAGATGTCGCCGCCGGTGACGATGCCGCCGTCGGCCACCACCGGCACGTAGCGGCCACTCTCCCGCTCGTAGTCATCCCGGGCGGCGGCGCAGTCGGCCACGGCCGTGGCCTGGGGAATGCCGACGCCGAGCACCCCCCGGGAGGTGCAGGCGGCTCCGGGGCCGATGCCCACCATCACCCCGGCGGCCCCCGCCCGCATCAGCTGCAGGGTGACGTCGTAGGTGACGCAGTTGCCGATCACCACCGGGACCCCGAGGTCGCGGCAGAGGGCGGCCAGGTCGAGGGTCTGGCGGCCTTCGGGGCCGATGTGCTCGGTGGAGACCACCGTGGCCTGAACGAAGAACAGGTCGGCGCCCGATTCGGCCACCGCCGCCCCGAAGCGCAGGGCGGCCGCCGGGGTGGCGCTCACGGCGGCGATGCCGCCGCCGGCCTTGATCTCGCTGATCCGCTGCCGCACCAGGTCCTCGCGGACCGGCTGGCTGTAGAGCTCCTGCATCAGGCCCACGAACTCCTCACGGCCCACCGAGGCGATCTTTTCGAGCACCGGTTCGGGATCGTCGTAGCGGCACTGGACGCCTTCGAGGTTGAGCACCCCGAGTGCCCCCAGACGGGTGAGCTCGATGCACATGCCCACATCCACCACCCCGTCCATGGCGCTGGCGATGATCGGGATTTCCCGCTGGATCCCCCCCAGGCTCCAGCTGCTGTCGGTCACCTCGGGATCGACGGTGCGACCGCCCGGGACCAGAGCGATCTCATCGATGCCGTAGGCGCGGCGTACGGTCCGGGAGCGACCGAGCTGAATGTTCACCGTTGGACGGACACAGTGGGCACAAACTATCAACCGGTCCGCGACGGCCCCGGCCCGGGAGTGGGCGCAGGCTCACCCCTGGCCCCGGAAATCGTTCCAACGGCGGCTCCAGTCGGCGAAGACCTGATCCCGGTCGCTCTTGCGCACCAGCCGGGTGGCGGTGAACCGGACCGAGGCGATCAGGCCCACCAGCTCCAGCAGGCCACCCACCAGGGGCAGACTGTCGAGGGTGCCGATCAGGGAGGCGTAGACCCGCAGCAGCAGCACCACCCCGATCAGGATCGCCAGCCCCTTGAGGGGGCCGCGGAACCGTTGCCACTGGGCCTGCAGTTCGCCACTGCCGAGCCATTCCCTGATCTTCTGCAGCAGCAGATCAAACTCGCCGCCACCTTCGCCGCCCGGCTCGGCGGAGCCCTCCAGGGGCGGGACCTCCAGGGTGGCGGTGATGCCGGGTTCCGGCTCGCTGACCGGTGCCGGCTCCGGCTCCGGGGCGGGCGACGGGATCTCGCTGTCGGCCTCGGCCAGCGGCTCGAAACCGGCCAGGATCGGTTCCTGGGCCGGTTCCGGTTCCGCTTCGGGCTCGGGGGCCGCATGCTCCGCCTCGTGGGCCAGGGGCTCCGGCTGATGGATCGCGACGTCCGGTGTGGTCACGGCCGGCTCCATCCCCCACGGCTGCGCCGAAGGTCCGTTCTCCTGAGGCTCGGGGCTGAAAGGGGTCTCGGCCATGGCAGGCGCCGGAAGCACACGGCGGAGCTTACGGCCGTTTTCCCCCGCCGCCCCGGAGCTGTGAAGGGAGTTCAGCTGTCGATGGGGATCAGCCCAGGGCGGCCGGAAAGGGGCCGGACCGGCAGGCGCAGCGGAAAGCGGTCCTCCAGCAGCCAGGTGACCAGCTCGGCGCCGATCGCCTCCGCCAGCCGCGGGCTGTGGGCAGGAGCGGCGGTGACGCGGCGCCCCTCCACCTGGATCCGGCCGGACCTGAGCCGGGCGTAGCTGACCGATCCAAGCCGTGGCCGCAGACGGCGCGGAATGGAGACATCCAGCACCGGCGCCTCCAGGTCCTCGTCACCGCAGGCGGCCTGGCGGGCCACCGCTTCGTTGATCAGGGGGATCGGAGCCGCCAGGCCCACCAGCAGGGCGGCGCCGTGGCCCTCGAAGAAGCAGGGCCGCAGCCATTCGGGCCGCAGGCCGTGCAGATCCACGCTCACCGCCGCCACCGCCCCGGGGCTGAGGGCCTGGCCGCCGGCGGAGCGGGGCACGCCGGGCTGGTGGCCGCTGCCGCTGCCCACCACCCAGCCGATGGCCCCCGCCACCAGCACCGGCGAGCCCGGTCCCAGCAGGGCCAGCCCCGGCATGGTCAGGCCGATGCTGCCGGCGCCGCCGCAGCTGTGCAGGGCATTGCCGAACGGCCCCAGCACGGGCCCCCAGGGAGTGCGCAGCACCCCTTCGGTGCTGCTCACGGCCACCAGGCCGTTCTCGGTGATCCCCCGGTGCAGCAGCAGCCGGCCGGAGCCGATCCGCTCCAGATCCAGCTGGGTCTGCAGGTCCCGGCGGGGGTGCAGGGCGGTGACCTCCCCGCTGGCGGTGAGGGTCACGCTGCCGCCGCGGAGGAGCCGGTCGAGCAGGTGGGCTCCCCCCTGCCGCCGGGCTTCCCCGAGCCCGCCCCCGATGGGCAGCACCAGGTCGCCGCCGCCGCCGCCGCTCTGGGCGCCGAGGGCCTCCAGCTGGGCGTCCCGTAAGCGGATCGGGGGATCGCTGGGGCCGATGTTGAGGTGCAGGCTGCCCTGGTCGGTGAATTCGGCATTGGCAGCCACCACCACGTCGGTGGCGTCGTAGGCCTCCGCCAGCCCCGCCTCGGCCACCAGCCGGCGGAAGTCGGCGGCCACCCTCACCCGCAGCACGCCCTTGCGCTGGCGCTGGCGCAGGGCCGATTCACTCCGGGCCGGCAGGGTCATCGATAGAGTGGGTTGTGCCCCATACGGTCTTGCATGGCGGATCCAACCGGACCCGGTGAATCCACCCCCGGCGACTCCGACGGACGGATCATCCAGACCGACCTGCGCAATGAGATGTCGCGCTCCTACCTGGAGTATGCGATGAGCGTGATCGTGGGCCGGGCCCTGCCCGATGCCCGCGACGGCCTCAAGCCGGTGCACCGGCGCATCCTCTACGCGATGTACGAGCTCGGCCTCACGAGCGATCGGCCCTACCGGAAATGTGCCCGTGTGGTGGGGGAGGTGCTCGGCAAGTACCACCCCCACGGCGACACGGCCGTCTACGACGCCCTGGTGCGCATGGCCCAGGACTTCTCGATGCGGATGCCCCTGATCGATGGGCACGGCAACTTCGGCTCGGTCGACAACGATCCGCCGGCCGCCATGCGGTACACGGAATCGCGCCTGCAGGCCCTGACCACCGACAGCCTGCTCGAGGACATCGAAGCCGAGACCGTCGACTACATCGACAACTTCGACGGCTCCCAGCAGGAACCCACCGTGATGCCGGCCCGGGTGCCGCACCTGCTGCTCAACGGCTCCTCCGGCATCGCCGTGGGGATGGCGACCAACATCCCCCCCCACAACCTCACCGAGCTGATCGACGGTCTGCTGGCCCTGATCGACGATCCGGAGATCGAGGACCGGGCCCTGATGGCCATCATCCCCGGGCCCGATTTCCCCACCGGCGGCCAGATCCTCGGCCGCCGCGGCATCCGCGAGACCTACACCACCGGCCGCGGTTCCATCACCATGCGCGGCGTGGCCTCGATCGAGACGGTGGAGGCCAAGGGCCGCCCCGATCGGGACGCGGTGATCATCACCGAACTCCCCTACCAGACCAACAAGGCCTCCCTGATCGAGCGGATCGCCGAGCTGGTCAACGACAAGAAGCTCGAGGGCATCGCCGACATCCGCGACGAAAGCGATCGCGACGGCATGCGCATCGTGATCGAGCTGCGCCGTGACGCCTACCCCCAGGTGGTGCTGAACAACCTGTTCAAGCTGACGCCGCTGCAGAACAACTTCAGCGCCTACATGCTGGCGCTGGTGAAGGGGGAGCCGGTGCTGCTGACCCTCAGCAAGATGCTGCGGGTGTTCCTCGAGTTCCGCATCGAGACGATCGAGCGGCGCACCCGCTATTTCCTGCGCAAGGCCGAGGAGCGCGACCACATCCTCCAGGGTCTGCTGCTGGCCCTCGACCAGCTCGATCCGATCATCGCCCTGATCCGGGCCGCCCCCGACACCGCCACCGCCCGGGCCCAGCTGCAGGAGCGCCACGGCCTCAGCGAGATCCAGGCGGACGCCATCCTGCAGATGCAGCTGCGGCGTCTCACGGCCCTGGAGGCCGACAAGATCCGCCTCGAGCACGACGACCTCGTCGCCAAGATCGCCGACTACAAGGACATCCTCGGCCGCAAGGAGCGGGTGCTCGGGCTGATCCGGGAGGAGCTCCAGGTGCTCCGCACCCGTTACGACTCCCCCCGCCGCACCGAGATCCTGGATCTCGAGGGTGGCCTGGAAGACATCGACCTGATCGCCAATGAGCGCTCAGTGGTGCTGCTCACCGAGAACGGCTACCTCAAGCGGATGCCGGTGAGCGAGTTCGAGGCCACCAGCCGCGGCACCCGCGGCAAGGCCGGCACCCGCAGCCAGGGGGAGGAGGCGGTGAAGCTGTTCATCAGCTGCAACGACCACGACGCCCTGCTGCTGTTCAGTGACCGGGGGGTGGTGTACTCCATTCCCGCCTACCGGGTGCCGATCTCCAGCCGTTCCGCCAAGGGCACGCCGATCGTGCAGCTGCTGCCGATTCCGCGGGAAGAGGCCATCACCTCCCTGCTGGCGGTGAGCGCCTTCGACGACGACGTCCAGCTGGTGATGCTCACCAGCGGCGGCTACATCAAGCGCACCCGTCTGTCGGCCTTCAGCAACATCCGCTCCAACGGACTGATCGCCATCTCCCTTGAGGACGGCGACGCCCTGCGCTGGGTGCGGCTGGCCCTGCCCGGCGACAGCGTGCTGATCGGCTCCCTCAAGGGGATGACGATCCACTTCCGCCTCAGCGACGAGGAACTGCGCCCCCTGGGCCGCAGTGCCCGCGGCGTGCGGGCCATGAACCTGCGACCCGGCGATGAGCTGGTGAGCATGGATGTGCTCACGGCGGAACTGGCCGACCGTGTCGCCAGCACGGCTGACGCCGGCGCCGACGAGGATGAGGGGGACGAGGTCGCCCCCAGTGAGGGCCCCTGGGTGCTGGTGGCCAGCGCCAGCGGCCTGGGTAAACGGGTACCGGTGGATCAGTTCCGACTGCAGCGCCGCGCCGGCATGGGACTGCGGGCGATCAAGTTCCGCCGTGACGGCGATGTGCTGGTGGGCCTCAAGGTGCTCGGGGCCGGCGAGGAGCTGCTGCTGGTGAGCGAGCGGGGGGTGATCGTGCGCATGAAGGCCGACGCCATTCCCCAGCAGTCGCGGGCGGCCACCGGCGTGCGGCTGCAGAAGCTGGATGCCGGTGATCGCCTCACCGAGGTGGTCCTGGTGCCGCCGGCCGCCGAGGAGGAGGAGCCGGCCGATGCGGTGGAGGCCACGCCGGTGGCCAGCGAAGCCAACCCGGACAGGGGTCCTGAAGCCACGGCGGATGCGGTGGCCGGCGAGGAGCCCACCGAGGAGCCCACCGACGACTGAATGCCTGACGACTGAATGCCTCAGGCCGTCTCAGCGCTGGCCCAGGGCCCAGAGCAGCAGCATCCCGTAGCCGGCCAGGCTGGCCAGCTGCAGCCCCAGCTCCAGCCGTTCGATCCGGCGCTCGAGCCGTGGGTGCAGCGGGCCAGCGCCCTCGCTGGTGAGGCGATCGAGCCGGTTGGCGCACCAGATGAACTCGCAGAAGAACACCAGGGTCACCAGGTAGGAGAAGGCGTAGAGCCCATCCAGCACGGTGAGATAGGGCAGGGAGGGCAGGGAGTCGCGGTAGGCCTGCTGCATGAACACCAGCGTCAGCAGGATCACCGGTGGGATCGCCAGCCGCTCGGAGCTGAAGCCGGCCCGCAGGTTGGGGGTGAGCAGCATCACCACCATGGTGATCGTCAGGGGCAGCAGCCACTTGACCAGCGCCGCCCAGCCGATCGGGTCGTAGAGCAGCTCCATCTCCACTCCGCCCTGGCTGGGGAACAGGCGCCAGCTGCGCAGCCGGTAGCCGTTCATGTTGCTGCGACGGCTGACCCCGGAGCCGGCGCGGTCGGGCTCCAGCCGGATCCTGGGCGGTTCGGCGACTGTGGCGGGGAAGCTGGGGTCGGCCACCAGGCGGATCTGCAGGGGCAGGGTGCCGAACGGGTAACCCCGGTAGTCAATCTCGTCGGAATAGAAGTTGCCGTTGAAGCGGTAGTCGCGGCCCAGGTCCGCCCCCAGCCGCAGCGGGCCGCTGCTGGCCTCCAGCAGGGAGTCCCAGGGCTCCACCAGGTTCTGGAAGCGCACCAGGGTGATGGGATCCACCCCCGCCGCCAGCCACGGCCCCAGCACCGCCGCCGGTGCCGACAGCCGCAGCGTCCCCTCGACGCTGAAGGTCTTCTCCCGCGAGGAGAAGCGGTAGACGTTGTCCACCGCCATGGCGACGCGGATGGTGACCTCGCGGGGCGTCACCCCGGGGAGCGGCGCAGGCCCCCCTGCCCCAGTTGCCGCGGCAGAACCGCGGCCCGCCAGCAGGGCCAGAACCAGGAGCAGGCCCAGGCAGGCCAGCGTCGCCAGCCGCCGGCGGGCGAAGCCGCGCATGGCTGTGGTGCAGGATGAGCCCTCACCGTACCGGCGAGATGGCGAGGGACGTGCTGGTGCTCGGTGGCGGCCCCGCCGCCCTCTGCATCGCGGCGGCCCTGGCGGAGGAGGGGCTCTCCGTGACGCTGCTGGCGCCCCACGATCCGCGCGCCCCGTGGCCCAACACCTACGGGATCTGGGGGGACGAGGTGGACGCCCTGGGCCTGGGCCACCTGCTGGAGCACCGCTGGAGCGACACGGTCAGCTACTTCGGCGCCGGTGATCCGGACCTGGGATCGGCGGCCAACCGTCCCACGGCCCACGGCCGCGATTACGGCCTGTTCGACCGTGAGGCCCTGCAGCGGCACTGGCTGGAGGCCTGCGGGCGCGGCGGTGTGGAGCTGCTCCAGGGGCTGGCCAGCGGCTGCGGGGCCTCCGGCCCGCTGAGTGCCGTGGAGCTTGCCGATGGGCGCCGGCTGCAGGTGCGGCTGGTGGTGGATGCCACCGGCCATCAGCCGGTGCTGGTGCGGCGGCCTGACCGGGGTCCGGTGGCCGGCCAGTCGGCCTACGGCGTCATCGGCCGCTTCTCGGCGCCGCCGGTGCAGGCCGATCAGTTCGTGCTGATGGATTACCGCGCCGACCACCTCTCGGAGGCGGAGCGGGCCGGCCCCCCCACGTTTCTCTATGCGATGGATCTGGGCGGGGGCCGCTTCTTCGTCGAGGAGACCTCCCTGGCCCTGGCCCCCCCGGTCCCCTTCGAGGTGCTCAGGGAGCGCCTGCACCGGCGCCTGGCCCACCGCGGCGTGCAGGTGCTGGCGGTGGAGCACGAGGAGTTCTGCCTGTTCCCGATGAACCTGCCCCTGCCGGATCTGCAGCAGCCGGTGCTGGGCTTCGGGGGGGCGGCGTCGATGGTGCACCCGGCCTCGGGCTACATGGTGGGCGCCCTGCTGCGCCGGGCCCCGGCGGTGGCGGCGGCGGTGGCGGCGGCGATGGCCGACCCCGCGGCCCCCTCGGCTCTGCTGGCCCGGGAGGGCTGGCAGGCCCTGTGGCCCCCGGCGCTGCGCAGCAAGCACGCCCTCTACCAGTTCGGGCTGGGCAAGCTGATGGGCTTCACCGAAGCCGAGCTGCGCCAGTTCTTCGCCAGCTTCTTCTCCCTGGGCGGCCCCCAGTGGTATGGCTTCCTGACCAACACCCTGACGGTGCCGCAGCTCCTGGCGGCCATGCTGCGCCTGTTCGCCCTCTCCCCGTGGTCCGTGCGGGCCGGCCTGTTGCTGCCGCCGCGCCGGCCCTGACGGTTTCGTGTCGCCAGGCCGCCCAGCGGCGGATTGGGTCGGCGGTCTTGGGTCGGGCGTTCACCACCCGTCCCAAGACCCCATCCGCCGTCCATGGCCAGTCCCTCCACCCAAGGGTGGCTGCCCCGTTGGTGGACACGAGAAGGACCCGGTGACGTGTCCTGATGCCTGACGGGGCCAGGACGTTCCACGGGCGGTCAGGTGGGAGTTTGATGCCGTTGCGTCTGGAAACGACACCGCAAATTCAAGGAGATCAGTCAGCAGTACGTGTGCAGATGTGCATCGCTTGTGGAGGCCAACGACTGTGCCGGCACACAAGACTGAAGACAGGAGTTAATCGGCTTCTGCCTCCTGATTGCGAAGCCATCGGGTCATCGATAGATGCAAAGACATCGGGATGCGGTCTGGATCGCGCTGGCTTGGTTATTGGCTGTTTGCAGCACGCCCGCGAAGGCCCAGTTCGCCGGCCCTTACGCCCCATCCCAATGGACGCTGACGAACTCCACCTACTTTGACCCTGTACTGGGTCAGATGGTGCCGGCGAATGGTTTCGTTGACCCCTCGCAGGCACCTGGCTCCATTCAACTGACAGGGCCGTTCTGGGTCTATTACGGCCCTGATACTCCGAGCTACCAGAATTTAAAGTATACGATCCAAGCAAACCAGGCAGGTACCTATAGCTTCGCGTGGAGCTACACGTCGACAGATACCTTTGGACCCCTGTTCTCCGCTCCGGGCTTCATTAATCAAGGGGTTCTCGAGGCTTTCGCCGGTTTCGATTCCTTTGGCCCGATGAGCCAGTCTGGATCAGGTTCCTACAGTTTTCTCGCCAATGACATTTTCGGCTTTCAGGTCGACTGCATCGACTGCGTGTCAGGACTGTCATCCATCACGATATCCGATTTCCTGTTCACACCACCCTTCATTCCGCCGATTCCACCTCCTTTCATCATTCCCGGTAAACCCGCCACAGCCAGCAATCCCTACAGCACCACCTTTGCCGGCGGCACCATGGTGGTCGACATGCCGGGCATCTTTGCCAGTTCGTTCAACACAGGGATCGGCGGCACCATCGACATCAATGGCATGCCGTCACTGTTCACCGGCGTCTTCAGTGGGCCGGGTTATCTTGTTTTTTCCAATTCATCCCAGGGGGGCTTCGTTTCTCTTGGGGGAAGCAGCACCTATACAGGACCAACAACGGTCGAATCCGGCGTCAACCTCTATGTCAACGGCTCGATCGCCTCATCCTCGGCTCTGACCATCCAATCCGGTGCTCTGGTGGGCGGCAATGGCTTTCTGCCCCAGACCAACCTCATTCCCGGTGCCATCCTTTCGCCCGGCAACTCCATCGGCACACTCACGGCCAGCGGTCTGAGCCTCAACGGCGGCGCCATCGTGGCCGAACTTCAAGGCCCCCAGAGCGACCGCATCAATGTCACCGGCCAGGTCACCCATTTCACGGGAACGGCCTATCTCGTGCCCCATGGCGGTGGCATGCCCTGGCCATCGCTGGATTACACGATCCTCTCGGCACCAGCGAGCACGAACTTCGCCACGTTCAACAGCCTGACTCTGAACACCTTTGGCATCACCAGCGCCCTGCTGCGCTACGGCACCACCCTGATCCAGGAGGCCGATGGCAACCCCCGCACCTTTGATGTCCAGTGGCGACCGCGCAACGGGATCGGCGCCACGGCCTCGGCTCTGCAGCTTCTTGGCCAGGGCCGGACCAACCAACTGGCCGCCGCAGGGGTCTTCGACCGCGTCTTCCAGTCGCTGGCCATCAGCAGCGCCAGCAACGCCAACAACACCGGACTTCCGATCGGCACCAGCGGCTTCAGCACCGGCCAGGCCGCCGCTGCGGGCCTCTCCCCCGATCTCCTGCTGGCCACCAGCCAACTGCTGACGCTCCCCACCGGCAACCAGCTCACCGCGGCCGTGTCGTCCCTCTCCCCGGAGCCCTATGCCGCCTTCCAGAGCGTGGGTCTCAACACGCTCAAGCGTCAGCGCGAGCTGCTGCTGGCCCAGGCCGGCCATTGCCGCACCACGGGCTGGGTGGTGAACACCTCCGGCAGCAGCGCGAACAGGCAGGGCCGACACCCCTTCTGCATCTTTGCCCTGGGGGCCAACGCCACCAGCTCCGTCCGGGGCCAGGACGGACTCGACTCCTATGACGCCGGAATCTTCTCCAGCGCCTACGGCATCGAATACCAGCCGAACGACCGCTTCACCCTGGGGGCCGCCTACGGCTATGGCACCTCCAACCTCAGCGCCATGGCCCGGTCCAACGGGTCGGTGTCATCGAAGGTCAACAGCGGCAGCCTTTATGGCGTGTACAGGCCATCACCGGCCTGGACGCTGCGCGGCCTGTTCGGCTACAGCGGTTTCCAACTCGACGGCAGCCGCCGTCTCTCCTTCATCGGCTCCGGATCACCCATCGCCGCCAACCCCAGCGCCAATGGCCTCACCCTGGCCCTGAACGCCGATGTGCAGATTCCGCTCACCGGGCCCAAGGCAAGGACGGCCATCGTCCTCAAGCCCCTGCTCGGTGTGGCCTGGGGCCGTTATCAGCAGGGCGGCTTCCAGGAATCGGACCGTGGTGTCCTGACCATGAACGTCCAGGGTCATACCTCCGACAGCCTGTTGGGAACCATCGGGGCGGAGTTGACCACGGCTCCGATGTCCCTGAACAGGGCGGACACGGTGGCCCTCACCCCACGGCTGGCCGTGGCTTACCAGGTGGATGTCCTGGCTGCCAACAGGAGCAACACGTCAGTGACGGCCTCCTTCACGGGGGCACCGGCGGCTGGCTCCTTTCCGACGCAAGGGGAGAACCGTGGCACCAACACCGTCACGGTCGATGCGGGGGTTGATCTGAAGGTGGCAAAGAACGCCTCGCTCTACGCCAGCGTGGGCTACGAGATCTTCTCCACCGGCTCCCAGCTCAGCTACGGCGGGGGCCTGAAGCTCAGTTTCTGAACCCCCTCAGGCCAAGCCCGGCTCCCAGCCTGGATGGCCGCACCGCCCAACAGCGGCCCACCGAGCTGCAGGCCTGTACAACCTGGGGGCACGGCTCAGCTGGCCGGCGCCGCCAGCCCCAGCACCTCGGCGCTCTCGCTGCGGATCCGCCGGCAGAGGTCGGCATCGTCGCGGATCGAGGCGCCGTAGGAGGGCAGCATCCGCTTCAGGGTGGCCTGCCAGCCGTCGGGCAGCGTCTCGCGGAAGCAGGAGTGGAGGATCTCGAGGCAGATCGCCACCGCGGCCGAAGCGCCGGGGGAGGCCCCCAGCACGGCCACCAGGGAGGTGTCGGCGGCATGCACCACCTCGGTGCCGAACTGAAGCACCCCGCCGCGTCTGGCATCGGCCTTGATGATCTGCACCCGCTGGCCGGCCACCGCCAGGGTCCAGTCGGAGGGGCGGGCGTCGGGATAGAAGTCGCGCAGGGCGGCGAAGCGCTCCTCGGCGCTGGCGAACACCTGGCCGATCAGGTATTCGGTCAGGGGCAGGTTGTCCCGCGCCACCGCCAGCAGCGGCAGGAGATTGCCGGCCCGCAGGGAGCGGGGCCAGTCGCAGAGGGAGCCGCTCTTGAGGAACTTGCTGGAGAAGCCCGCGTAGGGCCCGAACAGGATCCACTGACGGCCGTCGACAAGACGCGTGTCGAGGTGGGGCACCGACATCGGCGGTGAGCCGGCGGCGGCCATCCCGTAGACCTTGGCGTGGTGGCGGCTGGCCAGGGCGGGGTCGCCGCAGCGCAGCCACAGGCCGCTGACGGGAAAGCCGCCGTAGCCGCGCCCTTCCGGGATCCCCGATTTCTGCAGCAGGGTGAGGGCGCCGCCGCCGGCCCCCAGAAACACGGTGCCCGTATCGATCAGCCGGGTCTCCCCGGTGGTCCGGTCGCGGGTCTCCAGGCGCCAGCCACCCTCCGGCCGCCGCCGCAGCGACTGCACCGCCGTGGAGAACCGCGCCTCAAAGGCCCCGCTGGCCCGCAGGTGATCCAGCAGCTGGCTGGTGAGGGCTCCGAAGTTCACGTCGGTGCCGGCGGCGATGTGGGTGGCGCCGATCGCCTGGGCCGGATCCCGTCCTTCGATCAGCAGCGGTGCCCACTCCGCCACCTGGGCATGGTCTTCGCTGTAGGCCATCCCCGCGTAGCAGTGGTGGGCCGCCATCCGCCGGTGGCGCTCCCGCAGGTAGGCCCGCCGCTCCTCCCCCAGCACGAAGCTCATGTGGGGGACACCCTGGATGAAGGCCCCGGGGGAGCCCAGGGCCCCGTCCCGCACCAGATGGGTCCAGAACTGACGCGAGAGATCGAAGGCTTCGTTGATGTCGAGTGCCTTGGCCAGGCTGATCGAGCCGTCCGCCGCCATCGGCGTGTAGTTGAGCTCGCAGTTCCCGGCGTGGCCGGTGCCGGCGTTGTTCCAGGCGCTGGAACTCTCCTGGGCCTCCCGGGGGAGGCCCTCGACGAGCAGCAGGCGCAGGTCAGGCTGCAGCTGCCGCAGCAGGGTGCCGAGGGTGGCGCCCATGATCCCCGCCCCGACCAGGGTCACATCGACGGTGGTCAGCGTCACGGGGTCAGCGGTGGGGTCGGTTCGGCGAGCGGGCCGGGCGACACGGTATCCGATGGCCGTCGACGCCTGGCAGCATGAATCCTGATGCGCCCCGTGCCGCGGGTGAGAGCAGTGACCCAGGCTCCCCCTGCCACCCCCGATGGCCCGACCGCTGCCGCCGGCGAGGCCCCGGCCTGCCGCCAGGAACTGCTGGGGTTGCTGCGGGCCGGATCCCCCGGCGCTGCCCCCAGCGCCGCCCGGCGCATCGAGGCCCTGATCGGGCGGCTGGAGCTCCTGCAGCCCGCCGATCTCAGGTCCCAGGCCGCCCAGCTGGCGGGCGTCTGGGAGCTGCGCTGGAGCAGCAGTTCCCAGCCCTATCTGGCGGTCAGGCCCTGGCTGGAGAATCTCCAGCTGCTCGATCCGGCCGGCGGCCGTGCCCTCAACCTGCTGCGGCCGGCCGGGCCCCTGGGGCCCCTGGCGGGGATCGCCGTGCAGGCCAGCATTGCCGTGGCCTCCGAGGTCCCCCACCAGCGGGTGTCGGTGCGCTTCGAGCGCGGCGGCTGGCGGGGGCCCCGGTTCGGCGATCAGCGGCTGGAGCTGTTCCGGCAGGTGCGGCAGAGTTTTGCCGCCTGGCTCGATGTCACCGTGCTGGATGACGAGCTGCGGGTGAGCCGCGGCCAGAACGGCACCCTGTTCGCCCTGGTGCGGCGCCCGGACCTGGAGCTGGCGGCGTTTCTGGACTGAGGGCCAGAGCCCCCCCACCAGCTCCCTTCACCACCCCCCGGCGTCGTCCCCCTCGCCGTCCCCGTCCTCCGCCGGGTCGGGCGGCCAGGCCAGGCGCACCGTCACCGGCGCGTGGTCGCTGGGCTGCTCGTTGCCCCGCTGGTCCCGGTGGATCACGCAGGCCGTGGCGCAGGCCAGCAGCTCCTCGGATAGATAGATGTGGTCGATGCGCCAGCCCGTGTCCCGGTCCCAGGCGCCGGTGCGGTAGTCCCACCAGCTCCAGTGCCCGGCATCCGGTTCGAAGACACGGAACACGTCCTCCAGCCGGTCCCCCAGGGCGTCCCTCAGGGCCTGGCGCTCCGCATCGCTGGCCATGATCCCGCCGCTGAGGCGCTCCGGGTCGTGGATGTCACGGGCCTCCAGGGCGATGTTGAAGTCCCCCACCATGGCCAGGGGTTCCCCCTGAGCGTCCTGGGCCTCCAGGTAGCGCCGCAGGCAGGCCAGCCATTCCAACTTGTAGGGGTACTTCTGAGAGGTCAGGGCCGAGCCGTTGGGCACGTAGAGGTTCAGCACCCGCACCCCCTCGATCCAGGCGCTGATCACCCGTTTCTGCTCGCCGAGCTCCAAGGCCGCCGGATCGTCCGGGAGGAGCGCGGCGAAGCCCACCCGCACATCCTCGATCGGCTGCCGGCTGAGGATCGCCACACCGTTGTAGGCCTTCTGACCGCTGATCACCGCCCGGTAGCCCAGGGCCTCGAAGGCGGTGTGGGGAAACAGGTCATCGGCCACCTTGGTCTCCTGCAGGCAGAGCACGTCGGGGGCCTCGGCCTGGAGCCAGGCGCAGACCTGATCGAGCCGGGTGCGCACCGAGTTGACGTTCCAGGTGGCGATCCGCAGGGCCATGGCGACGGGACGGGGAACCGGTTGGGGCCCTTATCATGGAGGCCTCGGTGCTTTGACCCTCCGCCGGCAGGAGCCATGACCCCTTCGTTCTCCCAACGTGTGTGTGCCGTCGGCGCCGGGGCCCTCGCCCTGCTGATGGTCGGAGAGGCCCGCGCCCAGCAGGCCGGCTACGGCCAGACCCTGGGCACCAGCATCCAGGAGCGCCAGCTCTACGACTACGGGCCGAGCAAGTCGGGGTCCGGCAGCGGATCGATCCTCGACAGCACCAATCCCCTCGACCTGATGAACAAGCTGAAGCGCAGCACCGCCCTCGAGGACGCCACACCCCCCAGCTCCGCCATCGATCAGGCCCTCAGGGAGTTCGACGCCCAGGCGCCGAAGCCGGCACCGGCGGGGTCGGCCGGGCAGCTGAAGGGGATCTGAGCGGCTCCAGGCCCCAGCTGGCCGCCAGTTTGTCCAGCCTCGGATCCGGCTTGTCGGGATCCGGGCTGCGCAGCCGTGCCTGGGCCAGGGCCTCCTGGGCCCCCTTGGTATCCCCCTGTTCGTGGCGCAGCATCGCCAGACCCAGCAGGGGGCGCTGGTCCTGGGGGAACAGGTTGGCCAGCTGCAGATAGGTGGCCGCCGCCGTTGCCGCCTGATTACGCTTGAGCTGCAGTTCCGCCAGCAGCAGGCCGATGCCGAGGGCCTCCGGCCTCACGTCGGGTCTGATCGCCATCCCGTAGGCCGCCTTGACGCGGGCCTCGGCGGCGGCGCCGCGACCCTGTTCCAGGTTCAGCAGGCTGAGCAGCTGCAGGGCCTCCACCTGGGTGGGGCGCAGGTTGAGGATCTGGCGCAGCTCCCGTTCGGCGCCGCTGCGGTCGCCCTGGTCCCGACGCAGCTCGGCCAGCATCAGCCGCAGGGACCAGCGCTCGGGCTCCCGGTCGGCCATGGGCTCCAGCAGGCCGATGGCCTCCCCCTTGCGGTCCAGGGCGACCAGCAGTTCCAGCAGCCGCTGACGGTCGGCCGGGGTGGCCTCATCGGCATCGAGCCGCAGCCGCAGGCGGGTGGCCTCCTTGGTCAGCAGGGTCCGCTTCGGGTCGGCGCTGGCCTGCGTCGCCGACTGGCGATGCCCCAGCCACCAGCCCCCCCCGAGGGCCAGGATCCCGACCAGGCTGACGGCCAGCAGCGACCAGAGGCCGCTCAGGCTTCGGTTCGGGGAGGGCATCCGTTGACGGTGTTGGCTCGGGGTCGCGACCGAGTCTGGCCTGGGCATCGCGCTTCCGCTGCTGCTTACATTGACCCGGGCCAGTCCAGGTACCGCCACGGGGTTTTTCCTTCCACCATGCGCCAGCATCCCATTTCCCCGGTCACCGAGCCGCTCCAGTACCGGGCCATCGGAGTGGTGCGCGGGTCCTACGTGCCGGCCGATCCGGCCCAGCTCACCCGGGGGGTGATCCGCACGGCCGAAGGCACCGAGATCGAAGCGGTGGTGCTCGGCCGCCTGCTCACCCTGATGCGCCGCCACCTCGACCTGGAGACCCCCCATCTGTGGGTCGTCTACCCCCGCTCCCGGGAGGAGAACCAGCTCCACCTGCAGATGGTGGGGGTGTGGGAACCCAGCACCCTCTCGGCGCCAGGGCCTGACGCCGCGGCGAGCGCCGCCGCCGCGAGTGACGTCGATGCGCCCCAGGCCGATGGGCCCGAAGCCGAGGCGACCCCTGCCACCGCCGAGGGGCCTTCTGACGCCGACCAGCTCCCCGAGGGCGACGACTATTTCTCCATCCGCGGCGAGCTGATCTTCACCCGCCCCGAGACCGGGGATCTGGTGATCAAGGTGCGCCAGCAGCCCCGCCCCGACGGCAACCGTCCGGTGCCGTTCAAGCTCCAGCTGCGGGGGGAGATTCCCCTGGAGCACCTGCGCCATTTCGTCGCCCTCGATCTGCGCCGCCAGGGCCAGCAGCTCGCCGTCGAGCGCTTCGAGGTGATCGGCCCGGTGGCCCAGCGGGGCAACCGCGGCGGCCGGGCCCGCCGCCCCGGGGCGGACAAGGGCGGCCCGGCCAAACCGAAGGGCCATGGGCGGGCCGTGACCCGACAGGGCCGCTGAGATGACCAGCGGTGCCTTCACGGCCGGGGTCGTGGTGCTGCTGGTGAGTCTGGCCGCCGTGGCCGGCCCCCTCGTCGGACTCTCCCCCTGGTGGATCAGCCTGCTGGTGGTCCTGGGCCTGGGCTCCCTCACCGTGGACGCGGCCCGCTTCGGTGGACGGGGCGGCCATCTGCTGGCCGAAGCCCTGCCGGGAGGCCAGGGGCGCCTGCGCCGCATCGCCGTGCATGAGGCCGGCCACGCCCTGGCGGCGGACAGCGACGGCCTGGCGGTGCGGCGGGTGCTGGTGGGCAGCCTGGCCTGTCTGCGGGCCGGCGTCGACAGCGGCGGCTGCACCGAATTCGCCCTGCCCGAGAGCGTGAAGCTCTCCGCCGAGGACCTGCGCCGCTGGAGCCGGGTGCTGCAGGCCGGCATGGTGGCCGAGACCCTGGTCTACGGCGACAGCGTCGGCGGCGACGACGACCGGGCCCTGCTGGGCCGGCTCTGGGGCCTCTCCGGCTTCGACGTCGAGATGGCCCGGTTGGAGCAGCGCCGGGCCCGGCGCGAGGTGGAGCAGGCCCTGCGGGAGCGCCGCGCCGAGATCGAGGCCGAGGCCGATCGGCTGCTGGCGGCGGCCCCCCGGTTCGGACGCCGGTCCCCTTCATGACCCTGGCCCTGCTGGATTGCCCCACCGGCCTGGCCGGCAACATGTTGCTGGCGGCCCTCCTGGACCTCGGGGTGCCCGAGGAGATCATCACGGCTCCCCTGGCCGCCCTGGGGTTGGAGGGCCGCTACCGGCTGCGGATCGAGGAGCGCCGCAGCGCCGGGCTGCGGGGACTGCATCTGGAGGTGGAGGCCACCGAGCCCCAGCCGCACCATCGCCCCTGGGGGGCGTTGCGTGGCCAGCTCCAGGCCGCCCCCCTGGAACCGGCGCTGCAGCAGAAGGTGCTGGCGGTGTTCGGCCTGCTGGCGGAGGCGGAGGCGGCGGTCCACGGCCATGCCGCCGAGGCCGTGGCGTTCCATGAGGTGGGGGCGATCGATGCCCTGGTGGACATCGTCGGTGTCTGCGCCGGCCTGCTCCATCTGGAGGTGGACCAGCTCGTCTGCGGCGTGCCGCCGGCGGGCCATGGCCGCGTCGTCACCGCCCACGGGGCCCTGCCCCTGCCCGCCCCGGCGGTGCTGGAGATCGCCCGCTCCCGGGGGCTGCCGCTGGCCTCCAGCGAGGGCTTCCCCGCCGGCGAGCTCACCACCCCCACCGGGATGGCCCTGGTGGCCTGCTGGGCCGACCGTTTCGGCCCCTCCCCCGCGGCCCTGCCGTTGCGGGTGGGGGTGGGTCTGGGCAGCCGCCAGCTGGATCGGGCCAACCTGCTCCGCCTCACGCTGGCCCGGCCCCTGGGGGAGGCGGGTGCGGAGGGGGCCATCCAGGGGGGCAGCGAGGGGGGCGAGGTCCGCGAAGCCCTGCTGCAGCAGCAGGCCCAGATCGACGACGCCACGGCCGAGGACCTGGCCTACCTGGCCGAGGCCCTGCGCCTCGAGGGGGCCTTGGAGGTGTTCAGCCAGCCGGTGGCGATGAAGAAGGGCCGCACCGGCACCCTGATGACGGCCCTGATGCCCCCGGAGCTGGGGCCCCGGCTGCGCCGGGTGTGGTGGCGCCACGGCACGACCCTGGGGGTGCGGGAGCAGCGGCAGGACCGCTGGATCCTGCCGCGGCAGAGCGAGACGCTGGCCACCCGGCTGGGGCCGGTGCGGATCAAGTGGGCCACCCTCCCGGACGGCCGCCGGCGGGCCAAGGCGGAGCACGCCGACCTCGTGGCGCTGGCCGCGCACCTGGGACGCTCGATCGAGGAGGTGCGCGACGAGGTGCGCCGCGCCCTGGCCGCCGACGGGGGAGCCCCATGAGCGCCTGGTCCCGCCAGCTCCTGCTCCTGTGCCAGCGCGTGGGGCTCGGCCTCGCCGCCCTGCGGCGCCGGCTGCCCTCGCCCGCCAACTGGCCGGCCTTGCCCGGCGGCCTGCGCCCCTGGATCACCCTGGGCAGCATCGGTTTCGTGATGGCCGCCCTGCTCAGCCACGGTCGCCAGCTGGTGCAGCTGCGGCTCGATGGCCAGGGCTGGCTATGGCTGCTGCTGGGGGTCGGCGTGAGCCTGCTGAGCCTGGTGGTCAACGGTGTGGCCTGGGGCGTGGTGCTGCGCTGGCTGGGGCTGCGGCCCGACTGGGCCGCGGTGGTGGAACTGCACGTGGCCACCAACCTGCGCAAGTTCCTGCCCGGTGGGATCTGGCATCTGGCTTCGCGGGTGCAGCGGCTGCGCAGCGAGGGCGCCCCCTTGGCCGCCCCGCTCAGCACCACCATGGCCCTGGTGGCGGTGCTGCTCGATCCCCTGGTGGCGGCGGTGGCGGCGCTGGCACTGGTGCCCCTCGGCGGCTTTCAGGGCGGGCTGGGCCTGGTGTGCCTGCTGCCCCTGGCCCTGCTGCTGCCCCGCTGGCTCGATCCCCTCCTGGTGCGGCTGGAGCGGCGCCGGGCCCGGGACCTGGGCCTGGAGGAGGAACTCAGGCAGGAGTCGCCGCCGGAGCGGTCCACCTGGCTGCGGGGCTATCCCTGGCCGCCGCTGCTGGCGGAGATGGCCTTCGTGCTGCTGCGCTTCGCCGGCTTCTGCTGCTGCATCCAGGCCTTCGACCTGCCGCTGGCCAGCGATGCCGGCGTCTGGCTGGCGGGATTCGCCCTGGCCTGGACCGCCGGCCTGGTGGTGCCGGGGGCGCCGGGGGGCCTGGGGGTGTTCGAGGCGGTGCTGCTGCTGCGGATGGGGGTGGCCCTGCCGGAGGCGCCGCTGCTGGCGGTGGCCCTCAGCTACCGCCTGATCGTCACGCTCACCGATCTGCTGGGGGCTGCCCTGGTCAGCCTGGACGGCAGCCTGGCCCGGGGGGCCTCGGCCAGGGGGGCGACGTCGGCCAGCACACCGACGCCAGACAGCCCTTCTCAATAGGCCCTAGTGTTGCGAGGGTCTGGGATCGCGTGGTGAACACTCCCCCCACCGGTCTGGCCCAGCCCCGCAGCCTGCGCACCACCCTGAACGACCGGGGCCAGCGGCTCACGCCCCAGCGTCAGCGGGTGCTGGATCTGTTCGAGCGGATCGGCGAGGGCAGCCACCTGAGCGCTGAGGAGGTGCATCTGCGCCTGGTGCGCAGCCAGGAGCGGGTGTCGCTGGCCACCGTCTACCGCACCCTGCGGCTGCTGAGTTCGATGGGGCTGCTGCAGGAGCTGGAGCTGCCGGAGGGGGGGCGCCGCTTCGAGCTGGCCGGCGACGCCCACCGCGACCATCACCATCTGGTCTGTGTCCGCTGCGGCCGCACCGAGGAGTTCGAGAGCGGAGCCGTGCTAGCCGCCGGCGAGGCGGCGGCCGGGGCCTTTGGCTTCCGGCTGCTGGAGTGCGTCCTCAACGTGCGGGCCCTCTGTCCGGCCTGCGCGGCTGAGGAGCAGGGCTGAGGGGGGCGCCGGAGCCGAGCAGCGGCAGTTGCAGCTGCTGATCGGCCCAGTGGGCCGCCAGGGCCGCCAGCAGGCTGGAGCGGTCGCCACGGATGCGGAGCATGGGGGCTGAAGCGAAGGGATCCCTCCAGGCTGCAGACCCTCGGCGCGGCAGCCGCCGTTTCGGGCACTGCCCCGGGCATCGATGGCGACGGGCGGGGGTGCCTGGAACCCGCCCCGCTTCGCAATCACCAGCTGCTATTGAGAATCGCTTGCAAAAGTGACGGTGGGTCCTCTAGGTTGAGAGCCGTTCGCAATAAGGCCTCTCCCTTCGCCCGATGCGTTACCGCTTCCTCCCCGACGACCCCGCCAGTGCCGTGCGCATGCCCGCCGGCCAGACGGTCCTGCTTGACCCCACCCCCCGTCCCGGCGGTTCCTGTCTTGAGGTCCTCGACGGCATCGCCCGCGTCTACTGCCCCTGTGAGGAGACCGAGGGCATGACCCTGGCCTTCCTCCAGTCCGGCGACCAGCTCCGCACCGACCGCCTCTGCAGCGAGGGCGTCTGCGTCGAGGCCCTCACCCCCCTCTGCTTCCGCAGCGATGCCGAGCCCCTCGAAGGCCATGGCTTCGATCCGGTCAACGAGTGGACCCTGCAGCTGCTGCGCATCCGCCACCTCGGCAGCGCCGAGCAGCGGCTCCATGCCCTGCTCTCCCTGCTGGTGCGCCGGCTGGGGCGCCGCTGCGGCCCCTGGTGCGATCTCCCCTTCCGCCTCACCCATGAGCGCATCGGCGAGCTGATCGGCACCACCCGCGTCACCACCACCCGGCTGATCTCCCGCATCCGGGCCGCCGACCTGCTCGAGGCCCCCAGCGGCGAGACCGGTCTGCGCCTGGCACCGGCCCTGGTGGACGGCGCTCCCCTGGCGGCCTGACGCCCCCCTTTCTCTTTCTCCTCCCTTTCCCTTCCCTTCGCCCCCATGGCCCCCTCCCTCGGCAGCCTCCCCGACGTCCCCGCTCCGATCACCACCCGCGGTCCCCAGTCCCAGTCCAAGAAGAAGGGCTGCCGCCAGAAGAAATGCTCCAAATGGAAGGGCGGCAAGTGCTGCTGCGGCCGCGACTGAGATCCCTCTGGGAGCAACGACGGGCTCCGGTTCTGCCGGGGCCCTTTGGATGGGCGCCAGCTCCGCCGCCCCGCTGCAGTCGCCTTGCTGCAGTCGCCGCGCTTCAGTCGCCCCGCCCCTGGCGCTCGAGGCTTGGCATCAGGGCGATCGAGGCAGCCAGTCCCAGCGCCAGGATCAGCAGCGCCGGAATCAGGGCCGCCCCCACCCGTTCGTCGCTGGCGTACTGGTAGACACGCACCGAGAGGGTGTCGAAGTCGAAGGGGCGCAGGGAGAAGGTGAGGGGCAGCTCCTTCACCACATCGACGAAGACCAGCAGTGCCCCCACCAGCAGCGGACCCCGCAGCAGCGGCAGGTGGATGCGCCGTAGCACCGCCAGCCAGCCGCAGCCCAGGCTCGTGGCGGATTCGTCCAGGCTGGGGGGGATGTGCTCGAAGGCGGCGTCGAGTCCCTGCTTGGAGACGGCCAGAAAGCGGTCGGCGTAGCCCCAGAGCAGCAGGAGGAGGGGGCTGAGCTGCAGGGGCCCGCCGATCAGCATCAGGGCCAGGGCGAGCACGGTGCCGGGCACGGCGTAGCCCATGCCGGAGAAGAAGGTGAGCCGGCCCAGCAGCCGGTCGGCCAGCCAGCGGCGGCTGATGGCCAGCACCAGGGCCCCCGCGACGGTGACCAGGGCGGCGACCAGGGCCAGCCCCAGGCTGCGCAGGGTCAGGGCCAGCAGGTCCTCGAGTGGATCGCTCTGCAGGTGATCGCGGCTCGCCACCAGCCAGGTGAGGGGAAGCCCCAGGCTGACCAGGGGGGGCAGCAGGGTGAGCAGCTGGGCCAGCAGGCGGCGCCAGCCCCGCAGCGGCCACTGCAGCGTGCCGGCGTCCCCCTGCCCCAGGTTCCAGCGGCGGCTGCGCTGGCGCATCCAGCGTTCGGCCCCCACCAGCAGGCTCACCAGCACCAGGGCGATCAGGGCCAGCCCCACGGCCCCCGGCAGGTCACCCTCCGCCTGCCAGCGCTGCAGGATCCCCCGCGACAAGGTGGGCACCCCCAGCAGCTCCACGGCGCCGAGCTCATTGACCACCTCCATGCCGCTGAGGGCCACACCGGCGCCGATCGACGGCAGCGCCAGGGGCAGGGCGACCCGCCGGAAGCTGCCCCAGGGGCCCACCCCCAGGCTGCGGCAGGCCTCCAGCTGGCGCTGGCCACTGCCGGAGAAGCTCTCGGTGGAGAGCAGGAAGACATAGCTATAGGTGGTGAGGCTGAGCAGCAGCAGGGCCCAGCCGATGCCATGGACGCGAAAACCCCAGCGGCTGCCGAGGTCGACCAGCACGGCGGCGAGCACGAAGGCCGGAGCCGCCAGGGGCAGCACCTGGGCCAGCCGCAGCCAGCGGCGACCGGGAAACTGGCAGCAGGCGGTGAGCCAGCCGTTGGCGGTGCCGAGCAGGGCGCCGGTCAGGCCGACGCCCACCACGAGCACCAGGGTGTTGCTCAGCTGCTCGAGGCCTTCGGCCCCCAGCCAGAGGCCGCCGGAGCCGGCATCGCGCACCGCGAAGCCGGCCAGGGCCAGGAACGGCAGCAGCGCCAGGGCGCAGACCAGCAGCACGGCCGCCGCGAGGGAGGCCCGCCGCATCGGCGGAGCTGTCCGGGGGGCCGGTGCCCGCTCCGCCGTTGCCGCGCTCGCCATCCGGTGTCCTACTTCCAGCCGTTCGATTCCATCATCTGGGTGGCCGCCCTGCTCCTGGAGCCGATCTGCTCCACCGAGACCCCATCGGCCCTGAAGGTGCCGAAGCGCTTCAGGATCGGGTTGTCACCGAAGCCCTTGAGGGGGTATTCATTGTTGGCTTCGGCGTAGCCACGGCCGCCGGTGGGGGAGGCCAGGAACTCGATCAGCCGGATCGCTGCCTGGGGATTCCTGGCGTGGCGGGTGACGCCGGCGCCGGTGATGTTGACGTGGGAGGGATTGAGGTAGACCACCTTCAACCGTTCGGCCAGCTGCTTGTCCTGGGCGCCGCCTTCCCCGGAAAGCATGCGGGCGATGTAGTAGGTGTTCACCACCCCGACGCCGCACTCACCACGGGCAACGGCCCGGGCCAGGGGGGTGTCGGAGGTGAAGAAGGGCTGGCTGACGTTGGCCACCATGCCGCGGATCCAGGTGCGGGTGGCGGCATCACCGTTGAGGATCATGCGGCTGGCCACCAGGGACTGGTTGTAGGGGCTCTTGCGATCCCGCAGGCAGAGCTTGCCCTTGAGGGCCGGCCTGGCCAGATCGGCGTAGGTGCGGATCGTCGCCGGATTCACCAGCTTCGGGTTGACCACCACGGCCCGCACCCGGCGGGTGAGGCCATACCAGCGACCCTGGGAATCCCGCAGGTTGGCGGGCACATCCCGCTGCAGGGCGGCCGAACGGGTGGGGCGGAACAGGCCCTGGTCGGTGGCGGCGTCGAGGCGGGCGGCATCGACCAGAACGAGCACATCGGCAGGGCTGTTCTTGCCCTCGCTCTTGAGGCGCTCCAGCAGGGCGTCGTCCTTGGCTTCCAGCACGTTCACCCTGATGCCGGTGCGGGCGGTGAACTGGCGGTAGAGCTCCTTGTCGGTGTTGTAGTGGCGGCCGGAGTAGACCCCGATGGTGGTGCCGGCCTGGGCGACGGCGGGAGCCTTGGGCTGCGACTGACCGATGGCCGGCAGCGATCCACCGCCGAAGACGGCGAGCAGGGCTGCGGCCAGGGCCGCGGATCCGCCGACAGGCAGCAGGAGGCGACGGCGGAGGAACCTGGACGTGGGCATCTGGGCAAACGGATGTCTGCCCGGACCCTATGAGGGCTCACCAGGGGTGGTCGGAACAAACGACGCGACGCCGCGTAACAATGCTTACCTCTGGAGCGCCCCTGCGGCGCTCAGCCCCTTTTCGCGGTGAGCGCTCAGTAGGTGTTGGAGCGGCGCACCGGGATCAGGGCGGGCTGCATCAGGCCGCCGCCGCCGTTGTCGTCGTCGGAATCCATCGCCATCCACAGCACCAGACCGAGAAGGGCGAGCACGCCCGTCATCAGGAGGAACTCGGTCATGGGAGTGCTACGTAGACCGTCACCCTAGCGGCGCCAGCCGGTGGTTCCGTAGTGGATGCAGCACAACGGGCCGGGGGCGGCCGATCAGCCGAAGCCCTTGCCCGCCTCGCCGGCCACGCAGGCCTGGAGCTGTTGCCGCAGGCGCTTGTGGTCGAGGTCCTTGCCGATCAGCACCAGCTGGTTCTTGCGTTCCCCCGGCCAGTCGCTGTCGTCGATGGAGAAGCGTTTGCCCGCCAGGTGGAACACGTGGCGGCGCTCGCTTTCGTTGAACCAGAGGATCCCCTTGGCCCGGAAGACCCCCGCCGGCATCTGGTTGTCGAGGAAGTTCTGGAACTTGCGCAGGGAAAGGGGGCCGTCGCTGCTGAAGGACAGGGAGGTGAACCCCTCGATGGCCTGATGGTCGGCATGGCCGCCATGGTCATGGCTGTGGCCATGGTCATGGGCGTGATCGTGGCCGTGGTGATGGCCGTGGTCGTGGTGATGGCCCGCCGCCGCCGGCTCGTGCTCGCAGTGGCCGTGGTCGTGGTCGCAGTCGCTGTGGTCTTCGGCCCCATGGTCATGGCCGTGATGGCCCCCATGGTCGTGCCCATGGTCGTGGTGGTCGGCGGCGGCCGGAGCCTGCTGCTGGGCCACCACCCTGTCGCTCTCGAACAGGCCCACGCTCAGCAGCAGGGGCAGGGGCACCTCGCCCTTCACCGAGCGCAGGATGCGGGCCTCGCTCTTGATCGCCCGCAGTTCGGCCTCCAGCTGCTCCAGCCGCTCCTCGCTGACGAGGTCGCACTTGTTGAGCAGGATCATGTCGCCGTAGACGATCTGGGAGCGGCCCACCTCCCCCTGCAGCGTCTCGGGACCGAAGTTCTCCGCGTCCACCAGGGTGATGATCGAATCGAGCCGGGTGAGGTCGCGCAGGTCGCTGCCGAGGAAGGTCATGGCCACGGGCAGCGGATCGGCCAGGCCGGTGGTCTCCACCACCAGGTAGTCGACGGGTTCGGGGCGCTCCAGCACCCGGTAGACGGCCTCCAGCAGCTCGCCGTTGATCGAACAGCAGATGCAGCCGTTGCTCAGCTCCACCATGTCGTCGCCGGTGGCCACGATCAGCTCGTTGTCGATGCCGATCTCCCCGAACTCATTGACCAGCACGGCGGTCTTGAGACCCTCCTGGTTGCTGAGGATGTGGTTGAGCAGGGTGGTCTTGCCCGCCCCGAGGAAGCCCGTGAGGATCGTCACCGGCACGGCGATCGGCCGGGCCTCCTTCGCCGCCTCGGTCGCCGCCTCCTGGGTCGGGGCGTCCAGTTTCGTGCTGGTCATGGCCGGAAGGGGAACCGCTGTGGTGATTCTGCCGGCGCGCTCCCCCCAGCCACGCCGCCGCGGCTGCTGGAATGGCGGTCTCCGAACCTGGCCCATGAACCCCAGCGAAGCGTTCGCCGCCATCGCCCTGGCCGCGGTGGCCTGCGATGGTGCCCTCGATGGCGACGAGGCCGCCATGCTGCGCCAGCTCCTGGAGGTGCGCTCGCCCTACGCCAACCTCGGCGAGGCGGCCATGGGGGCGATGTTCGAGGGGCTGCTGGGGCGCCTGAGCAGTGGCGGCTGGGAACAGCTGCTGGCGGAGGCCGCGCCGGTGCTGACCGCCCCTCAGCAGGAGACGGCCTATGCGATGGCGGCCCTGCTGGTGCACACCAACCGCAGCTTCAAGCCGGTGGAGCAGGCGATGCTGCAGCGGCTGGGGGAACTGATCAGCGTGCCGCCTGAGCGCTGCAGCCAGATCCTCGAGGTGATGGCGGTGCTGCACCGCGACAGCCTCAGGTCCTGAGGGCCAGGTCTCAGGACCTGGTGCCCCGGCAGCGGCCGCACAGCCCGAAGAATTCCAGAGTGTGGTAGAGAGGCAGGAAGTCGCCCAGGTCCTCCTCCGGCAGGTGCAGGCCGTGCACCGGGCAGTGGGGCAGCACCATCGTGGTGCCGCAGTCGACGCAGGTGAGGTGGTGCTCGTCCCGCTCGGTCGGGGCGTAGAGGGCTTCGCCGCTGGGCAGGTGGCGGCAGCGCACCAGCCCCCGCTGCTGCAGCTGGCGCAGGTGGCGGTAGACGGTGGCCAGCCCCATGGCGGAGGGGCCGCCCCGCAGCCGGGCATGGAGGTCCTGGCCGCTCAATTCGCCGTCGGCATCGCGCAGTTCCGCCAGCAGGGAGGCCTGGCGCGGCGGGAGCTCGGGGACGGAGGGGGCCTGCATGGTTCCGTTTCTACCCTGCCGGCAGCCAGATGGCCTGGAGGGCCTCCTGCGGCAGGGGCTGGAGGGTGAGGCTGGAGGCCTCGATCAGCACCGCCCGGGGGGGCGCCGGGGGTCCCCCGCGCAGCTCCCCCAGGGGCCGGAGCACCAGCGCCAGCCGGTCGCTGGTGGGGTCGTAGCTGAGGCCGGTGCCCGGTTCGAGCTCCCAGCCGGCCAGGCGCCGCGAGGCCAGCACGGTGCCGCGCCGGTCGAGGGTCACCAGGGTGAGGACGGGGCGGCCCACCCCTTCGATCAGCAGGGCCCAGATCCGCTCGCCGCCGCGGCTGCAGGCCGTGGCCGCCAGGGCCTGGGGGCCGATCCAGAGCTGGCGCGGGGCCACGCCCGGCTCCACCAGCTCCAGGGAGCGGCGGAAATCGGGCCAGTGGCGCACCAGCAGGGCCCGCCCCGCCCGGGGACAGAAGCTGCTCAGGTCGCGGCTGCCGGGCAGGGTCTGGCGGCGCTCCGGCCGGGGGGGCAGGTCCTGCAGGCTGAGGCCGTCGATCTCGGGCACCACCAGGGCGCCCCCCTCGGGCAGCAGGCGCACGGCGCCACTGGCCTCCAGCGGCAGCACCCGCGGGCCGCCCCGGGCGGGCCAGAGGCTGATGCTCACCTGGTCGGGCTGCTCACCGCCGGCCTGCACCAGCAGATCGCCGCGGCGGTTGCCGCTGATATGGGCGAAGACCATCTCGCCGGCGCCGATGGCCTCGGGGGCACCGGCCTGGACGGGGGCCGGCGCCGCCGGGCGCCCGCGGCCCAGGGGGCGCAGGGGCTGCTGGCGCAGCGGCAGCCGCCAGACCCGGAAGCGGCCGGACTCGGAGCGCGACACCACGGCCACGGCCTCGCCACCGCCGAGCGGTTCGACCATGGTGATGCGCGGCCAGACCGGCGAGATCGGCCGCCAGCGGCCGTCGTGCTCCCGCACCTGCAACTGCTCGCCGCTGGCCACCGGCACCACCGCCAGCAGCCGGGGGCGCGGATCCCACTGCCAGCGCTGGGGGGCCAGGGCCAGGCCGCGGCGATCGCGGCCAGCCAGCTGCAGCTCCAGGGGGGAGCGGATCCGCTGGTCGGGGGACAGGTTGAGCAGCAGGGTGTCGCCGTCGCCGAGCCAGCGGTGGGCCAGGGGCGGGGAGAGGGTGCTGGCGGCCTGGAGGCTGGCCGGGTCCATGGGCCGGCTGAAGCGGGCCTGCAGGGCGGCGGGCCCGGAGCTGGCGGCCACCGGCGTGAGCCGCTCGAGCCGGGGCGGCTGGCGCAGCAGCAGCTGCTGCTGAACCAGGGCCAGCAGGCCGGCCAGGGCCAGGGTGAGCGGCAGGGGGCCGGCCCAGGGGAGGCGGAAGGACCGGGTCATGGTTCCAGAGGACGCGCGGGCCTGGGAATGGGCCGGATGCGGCTGGGGACCACCTCCAGCCGCTCGCCGCCGCCGGGGGCGGGCTTCAGGCCCATCACCCCGTCGATGGCCAGCCACTGGTCGGCGGGGAAGGGGGCCTGGCCGGCTGGCCAGTCGACGGGCAGCCCCACCGGGGAGGCATCGGCCAGACAGCAGCGCACCAGCAGGCGGGCCAGCTGGGGCGGTTCGCCCTCCATCGGCAGCACGAAGCCGCTGATGCGCACGGGATCGCCGGCGAACAACTTGGGATCGGGCTGGCTGCGCAGCAGCCGCACCCAGTCGGTGAGGCTGCGCTGGGCGGGCGGCAGCACGAAGCTGAGCTCGCTTTCGGCGGTCTCGTCGCGGGGGCGCTGGCCGGCCAGGTCGGCGAAGGAGGGGGCCGGCGGCAGCAGCAGCACCAGCAGGGCGATGGCGGCGGTGAGCAGCAGGGTGCGGGCCTGGCGCCGGTCGCCCCGCTCCTGGCGGCCGGCGCCGAAGGCCAGGCGCAGCTGCAGCAGGGCGACGAGCAGCAGCAGTAGGCCGGCCAGGGCCACCAGGGGGTGGAACACGGCCCGCAGGAGGAGGTCGAGGCGGCCGTCGACGCTGCTGACCAGCAGCACCAGGGCCCAGAGGCCGAGGCTGGCGGCGCGCCAGAGGGCGGCCCGCTGCAGGGGAGGGGGGATCACGGGAGTCACAGGCGCCACAGGTTCACCCACTGGCCGATCAGGAGCACCATCAGGGCGGCCCCGGCGGTGGTGAGCACCAGGCCCCGGGGCCGGAACAGCAGCCCGAGCAGGCTCACCAGCTTGAGGTCGATCACCGGGCCCAGGAGCAGGAAGGCGAGCAGGGCCCCGGGGGTGACCTGGGCGGCGAAGCTGAGGGCCAGGAACGCATCCACGCTCGAGCACACCGACACCACCAGGGCCAGCAGCATCAGGGCCAGGATCGAGAGGGTGGGGGCGCCGCCCACCGCCAGCAGCCAGCTGCGGGGCACGAAGGATTGCACCAGGGCGGCGATGACGCTGCCCATCACCAGCAGCAGGGCCAGGTAGAGGAATTCCTGACTGGCGTGCTTCATCAACTCGGCCAGGGGCGGCCGGACCGGGGTGGCCTCAGGGCTGAGGGCCGACGGTGGCGGGGCCCCCACCAGGCCGCTGGAGCGCTCCAGCAGCCCCACCGCCGCCAGGGGCTGGTGCAGACGCCGTTCGGCAAGCAGGTCGGCCTGGAGCAGCTGGGGTTCGCCCACCAGGCCCAGCAGCAGGGCCAGGCCCACGGCCACCACCACGGCGCCCAGGGGCCGGGCCAGCAGCAGCCAGGGCTGGTCGGGGAAGGCGGCCCAGGTGCTGGCGATCACGATCGGGTTGAGCACGGGGGCGGCGAACAGGAAGCCGAGGCCGGCGCCGAGGGGCGCGCCACCGCTGAGCATGCGGCGGGCCACCGGCACGTTGCCGCATTCGCAGGCCGGCAGGGCGAAGCCGAGGGCGGCGCCGGTGAGGGGCCCCAGCAGGGGGTGGGAGGGCAGCCCCCGCAGCCAGCGGCCGCCGGGGGCGAACCAGCGGGCACCGGCGGAGATCAGCACGCCGATCAGCAGGAAGGGCAGCGCCTCGATCAGCAGCCCCTGGAACAGGGCCCAGGCGGTGGCCAGGCGGGTGAGGATCACGGCGCCGGCCAGGGCTCCGGGTTGGCGGGGGTGGCGGCACCCGCCTCGAACCAGTCGGGGATGGCGGTGAAGCGGGCGGCGTTGGCCTCGTTCTCGCGGGCCTCGACGCGCCAGCAGCAGCTGCGGCCGCCGTCGCGGGGGCCGAGCAGCTCGTTGGCCCAGCCCCAGGCCAGCTCGGCGCTGGCCTCCATGCCGACGTTGGCCATCACCCGCAGGTCGAGGGCGCCCTGGTCATGCAGGGCCTGCCATTGGGCGAGGAGGGGGTCGTCGTGGTTGACCAGGAAGGTGTGGTCGAACTGCTGCTCGAGGCGGGCCCGCAGGGGCTGGAGGCTGGAGAAATCGACCACGAAGCCGTGGAGGTCGAGGTGGTGGGCGGCGAACCAGAAGGTGAAGCTGCGGCTGTAGCCGTGCACGAAACGGCAGTGGCCCGGGTGGCGCCACTGGCGATGGCAGCAGGGGAAGCCGCCGTAGCTCTTGCTGCAGGTGTGGGCCGCGGGGGTGGACATGGGGGAGGATCACTGCAGCTGACGTCGCGTCCCGTGGGGGCTCCATCCGCCGCTTCCCCTGGATCCTGTCATCCGCCGTCGCCCGGTGGGGGGGGCCAGCTGGCGGGTCCTGAGCTGATCGCCACGCTGCGCTTCGACGCGGCGGGGCTGATCCCGGCGGTGGCCCAGGACTGGCTGGACGGGGCGGTGCTGATGGTGGCCTGGATGAACCGGGAGGCGATCGAGCGCAGCCTGGCCACGGGCGAGGTGCACTACTGGAGCCGCTCGCGGCAGGAGCTGTGGCACAAGGGGGCCACCAGCGGCCATTTCCAGAAGCTCAGGGGCCTCCGCTACGACTGCGATGCCGACGTGCTGCTGCTGACGATCGAGCAGGTGGGCCAGGTGGCCTGCCACACCGGTGCCCGCAGCTGCTTCTACGAGGAAGGCGAATTGGCCACCGCCGGCGGACCCGACGCCCTGCCGCCGCCGGCGGATGTGTGCACCGAGCTGGCGCGGGTGATCAACGGCCGTAGGGAGCGCCCGGAGCCGGGCAGCTACACCAACAAATTGCTGGAGGGGGGCGACAACCGCATCCTCAAGAAGATCGGCGAGGAGAGCGCCGAATTCGTGATGGCCTGCAAGGACGACGACCCGGACGCGATCGCCGGTGAGGCGGCCGATCTGATTTTTCATGTGCAGGTGGCCCTGGCCCACCACGGCGTCGACTGGCGCCGGGTGCAGGAGGTGCTGGCCGAGCGGCGCGGGGCGCCACGGCGCGAATGAGCCGGCTGCAGCGGGAACTGGCCTGCCGCCGGCGGCTGAGCGATGGAGCGGGCGAACGCTGGCTGTGGGCCCTGGGCTCAAGCCTGCCCTGGGTGGGGCTGGCGGTGCTGCTGCTGCACGCCCTGACGCGCCGCACGGTGACGCCGTTTCTCTATGGCCTGACGGCCCTGGGGGCGGTGGGCTTCCTGGTGCTGACGCTGGGGGGCCTGCCGGACGACCTGGCCCAACGCAACCGGCTGCCGTCGGGCACGGTGCCGGCGGCGATCACCTTGATCTGTGTGGCGGCGTTTGCCTTCGGGCACCGGCAGGGGCAGGAGAAGGCGGCGGTGGAGGCGCGGAAGTGGCTGGAGTTGGATCGGTGAGGGGCATCAGACTGCGCATCCCCTTTTCCAGCTCAGAAGCTGAGCTTCACCCCACCCCCATAGGCGAACTGGCGCCCCGTTGAGAAGACTTCATAGGAGGCGGAGACATACAGGGACGCCTTTCTGGCGATCTCGTACTCCAGGCTGCCGCTCAGCGTCAGATCGTTGAGGCCGCGATTCTGGCCGGCGCTGGAGAAGTTCACCCCCGCTGCCGGCAGGCTGGCGTTCAGCGAACTGTTGCCGTTGCGATCCCCCAGCGCATCCACCTGATAGGCCACGGCGACGCGTGGCTTGAGCAGCTGAGACCTCTCAGCATTCAGGGGAATCGCCGCCATCACCTCGGCGCCGAGGGTTCCCACCAGGCTGTGGCTGGTGTGGCCCGCCACGTTCAGGTTCATGGTGGGGTCACCGCTTTCGCTGAACCCAGCCTGCTGATAGGCCCCATAGGCCACACCCAGTTGCGGTTTGAGCGTGACCGGCACCCGGGCGGTCGCCTGGCTGAGCGGAATCGCATAGTCCGCCTGCAGCGCGGCGGTGTAGCCGTGGGCCGTTGTGCTGCCGGTGATCGTGTTGCCATTGCCCACCGCCAGCAGGCGCCGGAGGCCCTGGATGTTGTAGTTGCCGTATCCCAGCAGCCCCTTGAACGTCCAGGGGCCATCGGGCCGGTAGACCCCGTAGAGCGAGCCGCTGTTGACCGTGGAGCTGATGCTGTTGCCGCCGGCCCCCAGGTTGCTCAGGCCGGCCGTGCCGTAGCCATAGGCCGCCCCCAGCGTCCACTGGTCGCTGGGCTGAACTTCGACCCCATAGAACCCACCGGCGACGGCGGAGTCGTAACCCGACAGCCCACCACGGCCATCCATGCTGGCGGTGGCATTCCCCCCCGTCGCGAACACGCACAACGGTGTCCTGCGCCCCTTCCCGCCGATCACCCAGCCCGTGTCCCGGCAACGGCCGGCCTGGTTGGTCAGGGTCTGCCGCTGCAACCGCAGGGCATTGAGCCCCACACTTTGGAAGGCGGCATAGGACTCCGGCGTGATCGAGTTCACCGCCTGCGCCAGCGCTGCCCCTGAGGGAATGGCCAGCAGATTGGCCAGTCGGCTCACGAAGTCGCTGCTCAAGCCGGCGGCCAGGGCCTGGCCTGTGGTGAAGCCCGTGCTGCCGATTGCGAAGCCCGTGGCATTGGCATTGCCCGCCGCCGCGGCAGCCAGGCGGTTGAAGGCCGAATCGAACACCCCGGCGGCCGAGGCGCCATTGCCCTGGGCCCCCAGGGCCTGCAACGCGGAGGCCACCGCACCGCTGCCGTTTCGAGCGCGCCACTGCACGTCGAAGGTGCGGAGGTTGCCATCGGCCTCCTGGATCAGGGCCGTGCCGAACTGCAGCACGGCCGATGGAGCGATCGGCGACGGATCCAGCCCCACGGCAGCGGGAGTCGTGAAGGCCTCGCTGGCGGTGACGATCGTGTAGGGGAATCCAGGCCAGGCGGTGCCGTTCCCAAAGGAACTGAGCGCCGTCGTCCCCGAAAAGCCGGTGACCGTTCCAGTCACGACGATGCGGTCGCTATGGGGACCCTGGATCTGGATGGCCTGCGTACCCCCATTGAGGTTGTAGTTGCCGTTGATGGTCAGGGTGCCGATCGAGTTGCCCGGGGCGATCACCCCACCGCCAGCCACCGAGGTGCCGGGGAGCTGACCGGTCCCGGCAATCGTGCCGCCGGATAGCACTGTCAATCCTGAGGATGGGGCGATCGAACCATTCACGGCCAGGGTTGCTCCCTGCTGCACCGTGGTGGCCCCCGTGTAGGTGCTCAGTCCGGTCAGTTGCGTCAGGCCACCAGTGCCGCTGTTGGAGATGGTCAGGGGGCCATCGCCGGAGAACGTTCCCGTGAAGCTTGAAATGAAGCCATTGCTGTCGATCGTGCCGCCGAGTCTGCTGAGGAAGTAATCGGTGGCGAAAGTTCCGGGCTGGTCAACGATCACCGTGCCGCCCGCCAGCAGAGTGCTGAAGGGGGCACTGGCCGGGGTGGTGGTGCCTGGGGTGACGCCCACCAACCTCACATCCAGAAGGATGGTGTTGTAGGGGGATCCGCAGGGGTTCAGCGCGGGTTCGGCTGTGCACCAGGTCTGCCCCCCGTCGGCGCTGATGGCGAAGCCGTTGTAGGTGAATCCATTGAGGCCGCTCGGCTCTGTTCCCCCCGCCCCCGTGTTGCCGGTGTTGCCCCACTTCGGTTGGCTGGCCAGGGGGATATCGAGAAAGCCGGCCAGGGTCAGCCCGTAGGTGGTGGCCGGAAGGAGCGTGAAAGTGCTAACACTGCCGAGGCTGCTGGCGTCAAAGCTGTACAGCTGCCGCAGTGCATTGATGCTGACCGTCAGGCGCGGTGAGGACGTCAGTACCGCCGATGGCAGTGGGCTCGGGCTGTTCGGCCTGGTGGACCAGATCGAGACGCCCAGGCTGGTGGTGAGCGGCAGTGGTGTTGCCACGCTGAAGGGATTCAGACCCAGCGTCAGCGTGTTGATCTGGCTTGGGATAGGGCCGGTTGTGAAGATCAGCGATTTGGGAGCGGTGATCAGCCCGGATGCATCAATCAACGTCGATCCGCCATTGGTGCCGTTCGGGGTATTGATGATGACGATGTCGGCTTTGGCCTGCCCTGAGCTGAGGAGAAACAGCCCGGTCCCCAGCCCGGTGACAAGCCTGGGGAGCTTTGCGCATCGCCTGGTCTGAGGATGGATCATGAAGCTTGATTGAAGGCAAGCGTGATCACTATCTTGGGCGAGGGAGTGTGAATCAGCTTACCATGAATCTCCTGAGAGCCCTTTCGAAAGGAACAGTCTGTCCTGCCATATGGATCGTCGGTCTGGCCCCCCCTTCTGCTGCGCCGTGAACCGGCGCCATGTTCTGGCGGGGTTGGTGATTGAGGGATAGTCTGGTGGTCATGGCATGACCCTTGCCAAGTTGTCTTCAAAGTGGGGGAAGCCCAGCTCATTGTCCTTCTTGCTGGCGGCGACAAGAGCTCTCAAGCCAAAGACATCCAGCACACCAAGGCTCCTGCCCGTCACCTTTAGGCAATAACCCATGACCAAAACCGAAACAACTGTCTGGGATCCAGTCAATCATCTCAAGAACAGTCAAGACATGGCAGCCTATCTTGAGGCCGCTTTGGAGGATGGAGATCCACACCTGGTGGCTGCTGCCTTGGGCGATATTGCTCGTGCCAAGGGCATGTCGCAGGTTGCACGGGACGCTGGGCTGGACCGGGAAAGTCTCTACAAGGCTCTCTCCTCAAGCGGTAATCCTGAACTGGCCACTGTCCTGAAGGTCATCTCCGCACTTGGACTTCAACTGCATGCCAGTCCTGCGGTTGGTGCGGAGACGGCTGCCTAGCCTTTCCATGCCTCTGCGCCGCCTCTCAAGGACGCTTGCCAATGGTTCGTTCCCGCCTGCCGGCTTGATCATGTCAGCAGCTGAGCGAGACGCTGAGTACCCGGCGGCGCCCCATCACCGGGCTGTTGCGCCAGGCCACTGCCCGGCTCGGGAAGCCCTTGGCGGTCGACCTGCTCAAGCCTGCCCAGTGGCTCACTCCCTCAACGAAGCCCGCGGCCCGATGTCGTCATTGATCAAGGGGTCGGGTTGATCCCCATGGCACCACGGCACCGGCGATTGCAGGCCATGGTTCCGCAGACTGTTCTGCGCCAGGACCCGCAGTGCCCTTGCCCCGAAGCTGATCGGCATCAGGGTCAGTCGAGGGGATCCTGCGGAGGGTGCAGAGCTGGTGTGTGAGCTCCAAGGCCTGCTGCAGTTGCTGCGGATTCTGCCAGCCACTGCTGGGCGGTGCACTCTCTGATGCCGTTGGCTGGGGCCAGCTGAACGGGTTCCTGCTCTCATCTTGAGGTTACTGAATCTCCCCATCGATGGGTGTCAGACGGGCATGGGGATGTGTCTGCATGGGGTGCGATGCCTGGAGCTGATGGGTCGCGCCTCAACCCTGCCGGCTTCCCTTCCCGTCTTCAGCCGGAACTCCCCGGGGGCACGACACCCCTGAGCAGCGGAGCTTTGGGCATCGAAGACGGGCGACGCTTCTTGGTGTTGCCTTCAGGGCCCAGCCATTCAGGAGCTGTGGTGGCCATGTCCCAGGACCTTCCCTCTTGCGGCTGGCAGCGCTGATCCAGGACTGGCCGGGCCTTGTCGGTCTTGTCCATTGCCGCCTGACGCCTCTTGCGCTGCGCTTGTCGCCGGCGTCGCCAGCTGGACAGGGACCGCTGGACTGCTCTGGCTTCCCCCTCGACGGCCTCCTGAAGCACTGACTCCTGGTGCCATGGACGCCTTGACCGTCCCCGGGAAGCCTGAACCAGGACCTGCACGCACTCGACCTTTCGTGACTGCTGGCCGATCCCCCTGTCCATCGTTAGGTTCTCAACGTGCAGCTCCTGATGTCCAGGAAGTCGCGTGATGGCAACCCCACCAACGCGGATCATGGCTTCCACCCGTTGTGCCCCACACTGCTTGAGGCAAGCCAGATGGCCTTCGTGAATGAAGTCGCCTCAGATGAAGACATTGCCCGATACAACCTGCCCTTCAAGCCTGGCGACGGACGCTACTGGACCAGGGATCGGGAGCTCGATAGCTATCTGTGGGGTGGTGTTATTGAAAACTATTCCAGAGAGTATATCCCTGAAGGAAGATTTTGGTTCTTCATCCATAATGTGCTGCTAGATGTGTCGCTTAATGTCGAGAGAGTCAGTGGCGGATCTCTAATGGTTCCACCAATCATTGTTTGGAAAGAAGTGTCTCATATCCAACCCATTAATCTAGGCGGTCTCGATCGATGTGAAGTCCTATGCATTCTTCGTGCTGCCTTGAGTACGTTTGGAATTGATGGTGAGGGGAGATGCCAGTCTCTTGAGCCGATTGTGAAGTTTAAGTTCTAGGAACTATTCGCTGAACATCCGCCATTTAGATCATGTTGCTTACTGCTGAGCAGGCTAATCTTCTGCTGGATACAATTGAAACCAAGGAGCAGCTTCTAGACCTAATCGAGAGAGTCGATCACCGAGTTCAGGGCTCTGTGACGATTTTGTATAGCGGAGTGACGGGAGTATACACTTCAATTGGAGATAAGATTGTTCATTCTGGCGCCATGGCGGAGGCGCTGCATGAGTCCGGCAACGATGTTCGTACTATCGATCAGTCGGAAGTCGGTAAGTTTATGAACATGACCAAGAACTCGAGTAACTATAATAAAAGATTTGCCGATAAGTTGAAGCAGATTTTCGGTGAGGATAAGGTCGGATTGCAGAGTTTTATGGATGGCGAAGTTATTGATGGCATGCGAGTTAATAATGGCGTGTGGGATAAGGTCTCGGCGCGATATGTCGCAGATGCTGTTGGAGAGGTGGTGACTTTCACTGGAGGGGCGTCCGAAAGTCGCGTATTTTTTCAGACTGAGCTCCCACTTATTCTGAGTAACCCAAGGGTGACAAGTATTGATGGCATACCAATAGAGGTATTCCAGGGAATGAGTGTTGAGGATGCCTTTAAGGTAATCACTGCAGCGTCAGAAGTGAGGGCATCAAGGTTAAAGATTTCCGTGGATGACATTGGAAATCCTCTGCAAATCAACCAACATTACGTTCTCGACGCCCGAAGCTTCTTTGCGGATTCCAAGGCAATCAATGGAAATGCTCCTCCCCCCGATACTCCGATGCGGTCCATGGCGGACTTTATTCCCCAGGAGAGAGTGGCAGCCCATCGTGAATCACTGAGAGAGATACGAATCGCTCAGGATAATCTGGCTGTTCACTACAAACAGGATTTTCTTCAGCAGACTCCACAAGGTCCCTCGCGTTGGCTCAGGGCCATGGATCAGCTGGGTCACATTGCTGATGTCGTCAGCCTTGCGGCCGTAGCCCACGATGCCAAAGCGGCGATGGATGCGGGCGATCAAGAGGCCGCACAGCGCATCATGACCCAATGGGCACTTGAGAATGCCGGGGCGATTCTTGCTGGACGTTTGGCATCACTGGCGGTGGCACCACTGCTCGCTGCCGGTCCGCTGGGTTGGTTGGCTGCAGGCGGATTGGTGCTGTCTGCCTCCATGCTCGGAAGTGCCTACTCCGACGAGGCTGCAGAGTTCGTGGCCGGTCACCTCACTGATCTCTGGGACCAAGGGTTGGAGGCATTGAGAACTCAGTTTCAAGCGGCGGAAAGAACCTACTCCTGCCCTCTAGTCCTGGATCTTGACCGCAATGGAGTGATCACGTCAGCGCAACAGAGTTCTGAGATCCATTTTGATCATGATGTCAATGGTTTCGCTGAACGGACAGGTTGGGTCAGCCCTACCGATGGACTTCTTGTTCGTGATCTTGATGGGAATGGTCTGATTGATCATGGTGGCGAACTATTTGGCAATCACACCGTGCTGCCCAATGGGATGAAGGCAGCAAATGGTTTTGAGGCGCTGAAGGCACTTGATGGAAATGGGGATCGTTGGATCGACCAGCTTGATGCTGCATGGTCGACACTGAAGGTATGGATCGACCGAAACAGCAATGCGGTCTCCGAACAAGGCGAAATGGTGAGCCTCAGCGAGGCAGGTGTACGTCGCCTTGGTGTGACTTATTCCACGTCAGATATCGTGGATCTTCAAGGGAATCGACACCTTCAGCTTGGTGAATTCCAGTCGTCTGATGGAACTCTTCAGTCCATGCATGATGTCTGGTTTGAGGTGGACCAGGCACGTACCAGGTGGCTACATTCTCTCACGCTTGAAGAAGATCTCTCGGCACTTCCAGATCTCAAAGGAATGGGCAAGGTGCCTGATCTTAGCCAAGCCATCGCAGCGGATGAATCTGGAGAACTGCGTCTTCTTCTGGAACGATGGATCCAGGGCAGCTCCTTGCAGCGTGAGGTACTGATTGATCCACTGATCTTTCGTTGGGTCGGAGTGTCTTCTGGACAGTCCGTTGCTGGCTTGGATGTGATTGATGGTCGGCTCGTTGTCATGGAGCGCCTGCTCGGTCAGAGCTTTCGCCAGGGCTGGACTGACCCTCGGCCGATTGGTCAGGCGGTAAGGATGCTTCATCTGGCCTATGAGAACTTCCGTCTTCAGCTAGAGAATCAGTTGGTTCTGCAGACGGATGCATTGCCGATCCTGCAACGGCTTGTGTCGCCTGATGGTGACATTTATTCACAGCCATCGGGGCAGATTCTCGATTTGATCGCTGACTATCTTGATGCAGGCTTTTTCGAATCATCAGACTACCTCGGGTTGTATCGGCTTACTCGATCACTTCAATCGATCGGAGAATCTGGCGCTTTGGTTCTGGCCGCATTGCAGGAATCGTTGACTTCCGAGCCTGTGAAGGGAGGCCTCTTCCGGCGGCTTGCTTCTGAGCATCGCCTTCAGCATGGGTCAGACCTGGCCAACCATCTGTCTGGTACCGAGGGCCAGGATCTGCTCGATGGCGGAGCGGGTGATGACCTGCTGCATGGCGGCGCCGGCCGCGACTGGCTGGTGGCGGGGAGCGGCAACGACAGCCTGAATGGCGGGATCGGAGATGACGTGTATGTGATTGGCCAGGGCGGCGAGCGCAAGGAGATCAGCGACACGGACTACCAGAGCGGGAACCACGATGTGGTGGTGTTCACGAATGTGAAGCCATCCGATGTGCGACTGGTGGAACGCCATGGTTCCCAGCTGTATCTGCACTACGGAAGTACGGACCGCCTGTGGGTGGAGAATTACTTCGCCTCAGAGGTTC